>DATEFR010000676.1:0-2084 GCA_035280545.1 Burkholderiaceae bacterium
CGCGGGCGTCGTCGCGGCGGTAGCACCACCGACACCGGCACCAGCACCGCCAGCCGCCTCGACCTGCGCGGCAGTCAGCGTGCGCACCGACCCGTCGCCGCCAAACCCCTTCAGGCTGATGTCGGCGGCGCGCAGCGTCGGTGGATAGCACAGGCCTTTGTCGGCACAGCCTTGGTTCGTGACCATCAGGCGGAACTTCGCCGGCGCCTGCTGCACCGGGACCTGGATGGTCACGACGTCGCGATAGGTCTCGACGGTCTTCTGGAAGGTCTCGTCGAACTTGGTCTTGCCTTGCGGCATCACCGGCGCGCCGAGGGTGACGCCGTCGCCGCCGTTGAACTTGAACTGCTCGCGATAGAGGTAGTAGCCGGGCGCCGCCTCGAAGCGCAGCTCGACCGTGCGGTCGTCTAGCGCGCGCGCGGCGAGCTTGAACGCCACCTCGGGGTCGAGGAAATCTTCCTCGGCCCGGACAGCCGGGGCCAGCACCAGCACGCAAGCCAGCAGCGCAAAGGCACGTCGCAACACGCGGTACACCAACGGCAGCAGGTTCATCATCGAAAGCAAGTGTCTCAGAAGCGCAAAAGGCCAGCGCATGCTGGCCTTTTGTCGGCGATGGAATGCGTGGCTTACGCCTCGGCCTTGGCCTCTTCGGCAGCCACCGGCTCGGGCCGGTCGACCAGCTCGACGAACGCCATCGGCGCGTTGTCGCCGACGCGGAAGCCCATCTTCAGGATGCGCGTATAGCCGCCCGGGCGCGCCTTGTAGCGCGGGCCCAGTTCGTTGAACAGCTTGGTGACGATGTCGCGGTCGCGCAGGCGGTTGAACGCGAGGCGGCGGTTCGCGAGCGTCGCGTCCTTGGCCAGCGTGATCAGCGGCTCGACGACGCGGCGCAGTTCCTTGGCCTTGGGGACCGTGGTCTTGATCGCCTCGTGCTGCAGCAGCGAATTGCACATGTTGCGCAGCATCGCCTGGCGATGCTCGCTGGTGCGGTTGAGTTTGCGAAGTCCGTTGCGGTGACGCATGGTGCGTTTTCCTTTCTTTATAGAACCCCAGCCGTGTCAGGTACTGGGGGTTGCACAGCGACAGCGGTTTACCGCTTGTCGAGGCCCTGCGGGGGCCAGTTCTCCAGCCGCGCGCCGAGCGTGAGCCCGCGCGAAGCCAGCACTTCCTTGATTTCGTTGAGCGACTTGCGGCCCAGGTTCGGCGTCTTCAGCAGCTCGGTCTCGGTGCGCTGGATCAGGTCGCCGATGTAGTAGATGTTCTCGGCCTTCAGGCAGTTCGCCGAACGCACCGTCAGCTCGAGTTCGTCGACCGGGCGCAGCAGGATCGGGTCGAACTGCGTGTTGCGCGGGCTGGGCATGTCGGTCAGCGTGCTGACCTCGCCTTCGAGCTGCGCGAACACCAGCAGCTGCTCGACCAGGATCTTGGCCGAGTTGCGGATCGCTTCTTCGGGCGTGATCGCGCCGTTGGTAACGATCTCCATCACCACCTTGTCGAGGTCGGTGCGCTGCTCGACACGGGCGCTTTCGACCGTGTAGCTGACCCGCGCGACCGGCGAGAACGACGCGTCCAGCACGATGCGGCCGATCGACTTGGTCGGCTCGTCGCCGTAGCGACGCAGCGTACCGGGCACGTAGCCGCGGCCCTTCTCGACCTTGATCTGCATGTCGAGCTTGCCGCCTTGCGACAGGTGCGCGATCACGTGATCCGGGTTGATGATCTCCACGTCGTGCGGCGTCTGGATGTCGCCGGCCGTGACCGGGCCTTCGCCTTCCTTGCGCAGCACCAGCGTCACTTCGTCGCGGTTGTGCAGTCGGAACACGACGCCCTTGAGGTTCAGCATGATGTGAACCACGTCTTCCTGGACCCCGTCGACCGTCGAGTACTCGTGCAGCACGCCGGCGATCGTCACCTCGGTCGGCGCGTAGCCGACCATCGACGAGAGCAGCACGCGGCGCAGCGCGTTGCCCAGCGTGTGGCCGTAGCCGCGCTCGAACGGTTCGAGCGTGACCTTGGCGCGGTTGCCGCCCAGCGGCTCCACATTGATGGCTTTGGGTTTCAGCAGATTGGTTTGCATTGAAGTC
>DATEFR010000677.1:0-6209 GCA_035280545.1 Burkholderiaceae bacterium
CATGGTGCCGCTGGAAGCCGGCTGGTCCGACCTCGGCGCGTGGGATGCGGTCTGGCAAGTCAGCCCGAAGGACGAAGCCGGCAACGCGAGCGTCGGCGACACGCTGGTGCGCGACAGCCGCAACACGCTGGTGCATGCGACGAGCCGGCTGGTCGGCGTCGTCGGCGTCGACGATGTCGTCGTGGTCGAGACGCCGGACGCCGTGATGGTCGTCGACCGCGCGCGCAGCCAGGAGGTCAAGCAGATCGTCGGGCAGCTGCAAAGCGCCGGGCGCAGCGAGCAGACGCTGCATCGCCAGGTGCACCGGCCCTGGGGCTGGTACGACAGCATCGACTCGGGCGCACGCTTCCAGGTCAAGCGCATCATGGTCAAGCCGGGCGCCAGCCTGAGCCTGCAGATGCACCACCACCGCGCCGAGCACTGGATCGTCGTGCGCGGCACTGCCGAGGTCACGAACGGCGATCAGGTCATCTTGCTGACCGAGAATCAGAGCACCTACATCCCGCTGGGCACCGTGCACCGGCTCGCCAACCCGGGCAAGGTGCCGCTCGAGATCATCGAGGTGCAATCGGGCAGCTATCTCGGCGAGGACGACATCGTGCGCTTCGAAGACACCTACGGACGGACGCAAAAATCATGATCCTCGTCACCGGCGGTGCCGGCTTCATCGGCGCCAACTTCGTCCTCGACTGGATCGCCGCGACCGGCGAGCCGGTCGTCAACCTCGACGCGCTGACCTACGCCGGCAACCTCGAAAGCCTCGCGTCGTTGAACGGCGATGCGCGCCACGTCTTCGTGAAGGGCGACCTGCTCGACCGCCCGTTGCTCGATTCGCTGTTCGCGCTGCACCGGCCGCGCGCGGTCGTGCACTTCGCGGCCGAGAGCCACGTCGACCGCAGCATCCACGGCCCCGGTGCGTTCATCAAGACGAACGTCGAGGGCACGTTCACGCTGCTCGAAGCGGCGCGCGCGTACTGGAGCTCGCTGGAAGCGGGCGACAAGGCGACGTTCCGCTTCCACCACGTCTCGACCGACGAGGTCTACGGCTCGCTCGCGAAGACCGATCCGCCGTTCGCCGAAACCGACACCTACGAGCCGAACAGCCCGTACTCGGCGAGCAAGGCGGCCAGCGACCACCTGGTCCGCGCCTGGCACCACACCTACGGCCTGCCGGTGCTGACGACCAACTGCTCGAACAACTACGGCCCCTATCACTTCCCCGAGAAGCTGATTCCGCTGATGATCGTCAACGCGCTGGCCGGCAAGCCGCTGCCGGTCTACGGCGACGGCCAGCAGATCCGCGACTGGCTGTACGTGAAAGACCATGCGGCTGCGATCCGCGAGGTGCTGGCGCGAGGCCGCGTCGGCGAGACCTACAACATCGGCGGCTGGAACGAGAAGCCGAACATCGAGATCGTGCAGACGATCTGCGCGCTGCTCGACGAGATGCGCCCCGACCCGGCCGGCAGCTACCGCCGGCTGATCACCTATGTCGCCGACCGGCCCGGCCACGACCGCCGCTACGCGATCGACGCACGCAAGATCGAGCGCGAGCTCGGCTGGAAGCCGGCCGAAACCTTCGAGACCGGCATCCGCAAGACGGTGCGCTGGTATCTCGACAACGCCGAGTGGGTGCAGCACGTGCAAAGCGGCGCGTATCGCGACTGGGTCGCGACGAACTACGACGCGCGCACGGCGACCCCGGCCGCGGCGTCTGCGGCCACGTCATGAAGATCCTGCTGCTCGGCAAGAACGGCCAGGTCGGCTGGGAGCTGCAGCGTGCGCTCGCGCCGCTGGGCGAGCTGGTCGCGCTCGATTTCGACAGCCCCGCGCCGCTGACCGCCGACTTCTCGAAGCCCGAGTCGCTCGCCGCGACGGTGCGCGCGGTTGCGCCGCAGATCATCGTCAATGCCGCCGCCCACACCGCGGTCGACAAGGCCGAGAGCGAGCCCGAGTTCGCGCGCACGCTGAACGCGAGCGCGCCCGGCGTGCTCGCACGCGAGGCCGCGGCGCTGGGCGCCTGGCTGATGCACTACAGCACCGACTACGTGTTCGACGGCAGCGGCAGCACGCCGTGGCGCGAGGATGCGCCCACCGGCCCGCTCAGCGTCTACGGCGCGACCAAGCTCGAAGGCGAGGAGGCCATCCGCGCGAGCGGCTGCCGCCATCTGATCTTCCGCACGAGCTGGGTCTACGCGGCACGCGGCGGCAATTTCGCGAAGACCATGCTGAAGCTCGCCCAGGAGCGCGACAAGCTCACCGTGATCGCCGACCAGGTCGGCGCACCCACGGGTGCCGATCTGCTCGCCGACCTGACCGCCCACGCGCTGCGCGCCGCGCTGGCACAGCCCGAACTCGCCGGCACCTACCACGCCGTGGCGCAGGGCGCGACCAGCTGGCACGGCTACGCGCGCCATGTGATCGAGTTTGCGCGCGCCGCCGGGCAGGCGATCAAGGTGGCGCCCGAGGCCATCGAAGCAGTGGCGACCAGCGCATTCCCGACCCCGGCGAAGCGCCCCCACAATTCGCGCCTGGACACGAGCAAACTGCGCAGCGCGTTCGGCCTGACGCTGCCGCCGTGGCAGGCCGGCGTCGAGCGCATGCTGACCGAAGTCTTTTTCTGACGAATCGCGCCATCCGGATCTCATCATGACCACACGCGCTCGCAAGGGCATCATCCTGGCCGGCGGCTCCGGCACGCGGCTGCACCCTGCTACGTTCGCGATGAGCAAGCAGCTGCTGCCGGTGTACGACAAGCCCATGGTGTACTACCCGCTGTCGACGCTGATGCTCGCCGGCATCCGCGACATCCTCCTGATCAGCACGCCGCAGGACACGCCGCGCTTCGAATCGCTGCTCGGCGACGGCGCGCAATGGGGCATCAACATCCAGTACTGCGTGCAGCCCAGCCCCGACGGGCTCGCGCAAGCCTTCATCCTCGGCAAGCGCTTCGTCGACGGCCAGCCCAGCGCGCTGGTGCTCGGCGACAACATCTACTACGGCCACGCGCTGCAGGACCTGCTGCTCTCGGCGGCCGCACGCGACCGGGGCGCCTCGGTGTTTGCCTACCACGTGCACGACCCTGAGCGCTACGGGGTGGTCGCGTTCGACGACGCCAAGCGCGCGCTGAGCATCGAGGAAAAGCCGAAGCAGCCGAAGAGCAGCTACGCGGTGACCGGCCTGTACTTCTACGACGAGCAGGTCTGCGACATCGCCGCCGACATCAAGCCCTCGGCCCGCGGCGAGCTCGAGATCACCGATGTCAACGCGGCCTACTTGCGCAACGGCCAGCTCAACGTCGAGATCATGGGGCGCGGCTTCGCCTGGCTGGACACCGGCACCCACGACAGCCTGCTCGACGCCGGGCAGTTCATCGCGACGCTCGAAAAGCGCCAGGGCCTCAAGGTCGCCTGTCCCGAAGAAGTCGCATTCCGTGCGAAATGGATCACGGCGAGCCAGTTGGAGGCACTGGCCAACCCGATGCTGAAGAACGGCTACGGGCAATATCTGCAGCGCTTGCTGAAAGATTTGGTCTACTGATGCACGACAACACGGTTCAGCCCCAGCAGTCGCAAGCGGCGTTGATGGTGGCCATCGTGATGTTCTGCCTGATGGCAGGGGCGCTGGCACTTGGCATGCTTGCGCGTCCACCATCCAAGGCCGCGTCGGCCGGCCCGCGTTTCGTGCTCGATGCCATCGTCCCCAAAGCGTTCGGCGACTGGCGCGAAGCGCCGGCCCAGGGCGTCGTCGTGGTCAATCCGCAGACCAAAGAATTGCTGGACAAGCTCTACAGCCAGATCCTCACCCGAACCTACGTGAACAGCCAGGGCTACCAGATCATGTTGTCGATGGCATACGGCGACGACCAGCGCGGCGACCTGCAGGCCCACAAGCCGGAGGTCTGCTACCCGGCGCAGGGGTTCGCGTTGCACAGCAACGACCAAACCCAGCTCGACACGCGGTTCGGCCCCATCACCGTGCGGCGCCTGAGCACCAGCATGGGTCCGCGCAAGGAGCCGGTGACCTACTGGTTCACGGTCGGCGACACCGCCGTCAAGAACAAGCTCGAGCAGCGCATGGTCGAGATCAAGCTCGGGCTGACCGGGCAGATTCCGGACGGGCTGCTGGTGCGCGTGTCGTCGATCGACGACTCGCCCGCTCACGCGTTCCCGATGCACGACGTGTTCGCGAACGACCTGCTCGCCGCCATGTCGGCCGCCGATCGCACCCGGGTCAGCGGCCTGGGCTCCACGCTCGCGCTGAATCCATGAGCGCCGTGCCTGCCGTGGACGAGGAGCTCACGCGCTTCGTGCGGGTCGACGAGGCGGCCGACCTCAGCGTCATCCTCGTCAACTACAACACGGCGCATCTGCTGGAGCGCTGCCTGGGCCATCTGCGCGCGGCGAGCCGCGAACTCGCCGTGCGGGTCGTGATCGTCGACAACGCGTCGCGCGACGGCTCGGCCGCGCTGATCCGCGAGCGCTTTCCCGATTGCGTGCTGGTCGCCAACGAAACCAATGTCGGATTCGGCCGCGCCAACAACCAGGCCCTGGCGCTGTGCCCCGGGCCGTACGTGCTGCTGCTGAACGTCGACGCGTTCGTGTTCCCCGACACGCTGACGAAGTGCCTGCGGCACATGGCCGCGAACCCGCGCTGCGGCGTTCTCGGCGCGCGCCTGCTCAACGAGGCCGGGCACGGCTTCTATACCGGCCGGCCGTTCCCGCACCCGTGGCAGGATTTCCTGATCCGCACCGGGTTGAGGCGCGAGCCTCCCCACGTGATGCTGCCGCTCGATGCGCGACCGGCCTCGGGCGGCGACTCGTGGCACTGCGACTGGGTCGTCGGCTGCTTCTACATGGTGCGCCGCGACGTCATCGAACGGATCGGGCTGTTCGACCCTCGCTACTTCCTGTACTTCGAGGAGGTCGATCATTGCCACGCCGTGTGGCAGGCCGGCTGGACGGTCGAGTGCCTCGCCGGGGCGCATGTGATCCACATCGGCGGCGCCAGCGCGGAGTCCGAGGGCGAGCTGACGGCCTCCGGCCGGCAGATTTCCGAATTGCAGATCGAAAGCGAGCTGCTGTACTTCCGCAAGCACAACGGTTTCGTCGGGCTGCTGTGGATCGTGATGCTGAACCTGACGGTCAACGTCGTGCATGCGCTGAAGTGGGTCTTGCGGGGCCGGCGCTGGGCCGGCCTGAAGGTGTTCTGGCGCAACGCCGCCACGGTGAGCAGGCTGGCCCTGCAAACCCGGCTCGGCGTTCGCGCCACACGATGAGCGGCCCATGTTCGAGCACATCCGAGCCGATCTGAAGGCGCACGGCGGGCATTGGGGCGCGCAAGGGTTCTGGGCCCTCATGGTCTACCGGTTCGGGCGCTGGCGCTACCGCGTGCGCCCGGCGCCGCTGCGCAAGCTGTTCTCGGCGCTCTACAAGGTGCTGTTCAAGCTGGTGCAGATCGTCACCGGCATCGAGCTGCCGTGCGAAGCGCAGATCGGCCGCAATTTCGCCATCGACCACTTCGGCGGCATCATCATCAGCGGCTATGCCAAGTTCGGCGACAACTGCCGGATCCGCAGCGGGGTCTGCGTCGGCCTGAGCCGCATCGAGGATCCGTGCGCGCCGGTGATCGGCAACAACGTCGACATCGGGATCGGCGCCAAGCTGCTCGGGCGCATCACGATCGGCGACAACGTGCTGATCGGCGCGAACGCCGTCGTCACGCGCAGCATCCCGTCGAACTCGATCGCCGTGGGGATTCCGGCGGTCGTCAAACCGCGACACTTGATCGAAGTCAGGACCGGGCGGCGCGATGCTGTCTGAGGTCGCCTGCGTGGTCATCGGCCGCAACGAGGGCGAGCGTCTGCGCAGGTGCCTGGACTCGGTCGTCGGCCGCGTCGCGCAGGTGGTCTACGTCGATTCCGGATCGACCGACGGCTCGGTCGCCATGGCGCAGTCCAAGGGCGTGCAGGTGGTCGCACTCGACATGCGGCAGCCCTTCACCGCCGCGCGTGCGCGCAACACCGGATTCGCGGCCGTGCTGCAGGCCATGCCGAACTGCACGCACGTGCAGTTCGTCGACGGCGACTGCGAGGTGCAACCCGGCTGGATCGAGCGGGCGCAGGCGTTCCTGGCCGACCACCCGGAGGCGGCCGTCGTCTGCGGCCGGCGCCGCGAACGCCATCCCGAGCGCTCGGTCTACAACCAGCT
>DATEFR010000678.1:0-3162 GCA_035280545.1 Burkholderiaceae bacterium
GTTGCGGGACAGCGCCCGCGGCTCGCGACGATCCGCGGGCGCGTGCCCGAGCTCGTCGACATGCCGCCGGGCTGCCCGTTCGCGAACCGCTGCGACTACAAGGTCGCTGCCTGCGACGCCGCGTTGCCGGCGCCCGCGGACATCGGGCATGCGCATGCGGCACGCTGCATCCGGCTCGACGAGATCGGGGTGCCGTGATGGAGGCGCCGCTGCTCATGGTCGACAACGTCGTCAAGCGCTACCACCTGCCGCGCGAGTCGCTGTTCAAGCCGGCGCCGCAGGTCGAGGCGCTGCGCGGCGTCAGCTTCAGCTTGCAGGCCGGGCGCAGCCTGGGCATCGTCGGCGAATCGGGGTCGGGCAAGTCGACGCTGGCACGCCTCGTGATGGCGCTCGAAGCGCCGACCTCGGGCCGCGTGAGCCTGCAAGGGCGTGACCTGAACGCGCTGTCGGGTGCCGAACTGATGGCGGCGCGGCGCGACTTCCAGATGGTGTTCCAGGATCCCTACGGCTCGCTGGATCCGCGCCAGCGTGTCGCCCGCATCGTCGCCGAGCCGCTGATCGGCGTCGCGGCCGACGAGGCGAGCGAGCGCGTCGCCGCATCGCTCGAGGCGGTCGGCCTGCGTGCGACCGATGCGGCCAAGTATCCGCACGAATTCTCCGGCGGCCAGCGCCAGCGCATCGCGATCGCGCGGGCGCTGATCACGCGGCCGAAGCTGATCGTCGCCGACGAGCCGGTCAGCGCGCTCGACGTCTCGGTGCAGGCGCAGGTGCTGAACCTGCTGGCCGATCTGCAGGCACAGTTCGGCGTGACCTACCTCTTCATCAGCCACGACCTCGCGGTCGTCGACCACGTCTGCGACGACGTGGTGGTGATGCAGTCGGGCCGCATCGTCGAGCAGGGCACGACCGAACGGGTGTTTGCCGAGCCGGCGCACGCCTACACGCGCAGCCTGCTCGCCGCGGCTTCGGCTAGAGTCGATTCTTGAGGGTTCTTGTTCGGACTTGTTCGGAAAGTGAGGAGCGTGTTCATGCAAAGCTTATTCCGGCCGATGGGTTCAGGGTTCGCGGGCGCCGCGGTGCTCGCGTTGACCGCGGCGTTCGCAGTGCCCGCGGCCTACGCGCAGGCACGCAAGGACAGTGCGGTGCTCGGCATGGTGCTCGAGCCCACGGGTCTGGACCCGACGATCGCCGCCGCCGCCGCGATCGGCGAGGTCGTGCACTACAACGTGCTGGAAGGCCTTACCAAGATCAACATGGACGGCACGATCGCGCCGCTGCTGGCCGAGAGCTGGACCGTCGACCCTGACGGCAAGGCCTACACCTTCAAGCTGAAGAAGGGCGTCAAGTTCCACGACGGCGAAACCTTCGACGCCAGCGACGTGAAGTTCAGCTTCGAGCGCGCGAAGGCCGAAGGCTCGACCAACAAGGCGAAGAAGGCGGTGTTCGACAACATCAGCCGCATCGAGACGCCGGACCCGTACACGGTGCTGGTCGTGCTGAACCAGGCCGACGGCAACTTCCTGTTCCGCATGGGCGAGAACACCGCGGTGATCCTCGATCCGAAGAGCGCCGCGACGACCGCGAGCAAGCCCGTCGGCACCGGACCCTACAAGTTCGAGTCGTGGGCCAAGGGCTCGGCCGTGACGCTCGCGAAGAACGACGCGTACCGCAACGCCGCCGCGGTGAAGCTGAAGAAGGTGACGTTCCGCTTCATCAGCGACTCCGCGGCGCAGGTGGCCGCGCTGCTCGCGGGCGACCTGGACGGCATCCCGCGGGGGCTGTCGCCGCAGGATGCGAAACGCTTCCAGTCGGACTCGCGGTTCTGGGTCGGCGTCGGCGGTACCGAGGGCAAGACGATCCTGGCCATCAACAACAGGAAGAAGCCGTTCGACGACGTGCGCGTGCGGCGCGCGCTCGCCGCCGCGATCGATCGCAAGGCGGTGATCGACGGCTCCCAGGAAGGCATCGCCAAGCCGATCGGCAGCCACATGGTGCCCAGCGACGCCGGCTACGTCGACCTGACCAGCGTGAACCCCTACGACCCCGAGAAAGCCAAGGCGCTGCTGAAGGAGGCCGGTGTCGCGACGCCGTTGAACGTGACGCTGACGCTGCCCCCGCCGCCCTATGCGCGTGTCGGCGGCGAGATCATCGCGGCGCAGCTCGCGAAGGTCGGCGTCATCGCGAAGATCGAGAACGTCGAGTGGGCGCAGTGGCTGTCGGGCCCGTTCAAGGGCAGCTACGACCTGACGGTGATCAGCCACGTGGAGCCGCTGGACTTCGACCGTTATGCCGACCCCAAGTACTACTGGGGCTATGACTCGAAGGCCTACAACGAGCTGTTCAAGCAATACAACGGCACCGCCGACGCGAAGGGCCGGCTCAAGATCCTCGGCGACATCCAGCGCCAGCTCGCGACCGACTCCGTCAACGTCTACCTGTACCAGCTGCCGCAGTTCGCGGTCGCGAAGAAGCAGCTCAAGGGCCTGTGGAGCAGCTCGCCGATCTTCGCGAACGACCTGGCCGCGCTCAGCTGGCAATGACGCGGGCGTTGGCAATCATGCGGGCAAAGGCGTAACCTCTTCGCCAGGAGGCTTCGACGATGACCACGCCCGCGACCACGACCCCGCTGGCCGATCACCTGATCGCGCTCGAAATGCGCCTGCTCGACCCGGCCGTGCGCCGCGACCCGCAGGCGGTCGGCGAGATGCTGGACCCGACGTTCTACGAATTCGGCCGCTCGGGCGTCGTCTGGCATCGCCAGGCGCTGCTCGATGCGCTGGGCGACGAAGACGATGCGACGATCAGCGCGCACGGCTTCGAGGCGCAGGAACTGGCCGACGGTGTGGTGCTGCTGACCTACCACAGCGAACGCGTGGTGATGCTGGTGTCCAAGCAGCGCGCGCTGCGCAGCTCGGTGTGGGTGCGCGGTGCCGACGGGCAGTGGCGGATGCGCTTCCATCAGGGGACGCCCGCCGCATGATGACGACGAGCCCCGCCGCCACCGCACTGCACGATCTGGACGCCGTCTCGCTGCTCGCCGCGTACCGCGAGCGCTCGCTCTCGCCCGTCGAGGTCGCGCAGGCGGTGCTGTCGCGCATCGCCGCGTGGGAGCCGCAGCTGTGCGCCACCTATGCGCTGGCCCCGGACGGCGCACTCGCGCAG
>DATEFR010000679.1:0-7954 GCA_035280545.1 Burkholderiaceae bacterium
CGCGGCGGCGTGCAGATCGAGCACCCCGATCCGTGGCTCGCGGACGGCAGCGCATGGGAGTTTCCGCGCGCCGGCATCACCTACCCGGTGCGCTTCGGCGGCTGGGTCGAGCACAGCGGCAGCGGCGCCGAGGCCAAGGCGTTGTGGCGCCCGGCGGCCGAAGTCGCGGCCAAGGCCTACGACATGGTGATCCCGGGCCACGGCACGCGCCGCGTCAGCACGCTGCGGCTGTGGAAAGCGACGGCGCCGGCGCACATCGACCTCTCGGCCTTCAACACCGGCGACTACGCGCGTGCCGCGAGCGCGAAGAACGAATACGAGAACATCTCGTGGGTGCTGTACCCGAACGACAGCACGCCGGCCGGCCGCGAGCTGCGGCTGCGCCAGGAGTATTTCTTCGTCGCCGCGTCGATGCGCGACATCATCGACCGGCACCTCGAGGAGCACGGCACGCTGCTGAACCTCGCAGACAAGGTCGCGATCCACCTGAACGACACGCACCCGGCGATCGGCGTCGCCGAGCTGATGCGCCTGCTGTGCGACGAGCACGGCATGCCGTGGGCCGACGCCTGGGCGATCTGCCAGCCGGTGTTCTCGTACACCAACCACACGCTGATGCCCGAGGCGCTCGAGACCTGGCCGGTCGCGCTGATGCAGCACGTGCTGCCGCGGCACCTCGAGATCATCTTCCGCATCAACCAGGAGATGATCGACCTGGCGCTGAAGCGCTTCCCCGGCGACATGGACATGCTGGGCCGGATCTCGCTGATCGACGAGCGCGGCGAACGCCGCGTGCGCATGGCCAACCTCTCGGTGGTCGGCAGCCACAAGGTCAATGGCGTCTCGGCGCTGCACTCCGAGCTGCTGGTGCAGACGATCTTCGCCGACTTCGCGAAGATGTGGCCGGAGCGCTTCACGAACATGACCAACGGCGTGACGCCGCGGCGCTGGCTGGCGCAGGCGAACCCCGGGCTCGCCGGCCTGCTCGACGACACGCTGGGCCGGCAGGACGGCAAGAGCTGGCGGCTGGACCTGGACCGCCTGCAGGACCTGCGCCAGCACCTCGACGACACCGCATTCCGCGACCGCTTCATCGCGGTCAAGCGCGCGAACAAGGAGCGGCTGGCCGCGCTGATCGAGCGTCGCACCGGCGTGCGGGCCGATCCGGCCTCGCTGTTCGACGTGCAGGTCAAGCGCATTCACGAATACAAGCGCCAGCTTCTCAACGTGCTGCATGCGGTGACGCGCTACCAGGCACTGATCGCCGAACCGCAGCGCGAATGGGTGCCGCGCACGGTGATCTTCTCGGGCAAGGCCGCGTCGAGCTATGCGGCGGCCAAGCAGATCATCCGGTTGATCCACGACGTCGGCAGCGTCGTCAACAACGACCCGCGCGTCGGCAACCGGCTGAAGGTCGTGTTCGTGCCGAACTACGGCGTCTCGGTGGCCGAGGTCATCATGCCGGGCGCCGACCTGTCCGAGCAGATCTCGACCGCGGGCACCGAGGCCTCGGGCACCGGCAACATGAAGCTCGCGCTGAACGGCGCGCTGACGATAGGCACCGACGACGGCGCGAACATCGAAATCCGCGAGAACGTCGGCGACGACAACATCTTCATCTTCGGCCTGAAGACGCCTGAAGTCGCGAGCCTGCGCGCGAGCGGCTATCAGCCGATGCGCTACTACGAAGGCAACCCGCAACTGAAGCGGGCGCTGGATGCGATCGGCTCGGGCGCCTTCTCGCCCGACGACCCGGGGCGCTACCGCGGGCTGGTCGACTCGCTGCTGTGGGGCGGCGATCACTACCTGCTGCTGGCCGACTATGCGTCGTATGTCGCGACGCAGTCGCGCGTCGACGATCTGTACCGCGATCAGGCCGCGTGGGCCAAGCGCGCGATCGCCAACGTCGCCGGCATGGGCGTGTTCTCGTCGGACCGCACGATAGGCGAGTACGCGAAGCAGATCTGGAACATCGAAGCGCGCAACGGCTCCCCGACCTGACGCCGCGCCGGCCATGCTCTCGGATCGCGAGGTCGAGCTCCTTCGCAACGCGCAGCACGGCGACCCGTTCTCCGTGCTGGGGCCGCATCGCGGTGCCGACGGGCGCTGGTGGCTGCGCGCGCTGCTGCCCGGCGCCGCGCAGGTCGCGGCGCTGGACGGCAGCAGCGGCGAGCTGCTGGGCACGCTGGCGCTGCGCCATCCGGACGGCGTGTTCGACGGCCCGCTCGATCCGGGCCCGACCGAGGGCCTCGCAAGCGTCGTCAACTATCGGCTTCAGGTGCGCTGGGCCGATGGCCGTTCGGAGATCGTCGACGACCCGTACCGCTTCCCGCCCATCCTCGGCGACCTCGATGTCTGGCTGCTCGCCGAAGGCTCGCATCTGCGGCCCTGCGAGGCGCTGGGCGCGGTGCAGCGCGTGCTGCTGGGCGTGGCCGGCACGAGCTTCGCGGTGTGGGCGCCGAACGCCTCGCAGGTCAGCGTGGTCGGCGACTTCAACGCTTGGGACGCGCGCCGCCACGCGCTGCGCCTGCGCCGCGAATGCGGCATGTGGGAGATCTTCGTGCCCGGCGTCGGGCCGGGCGCGCGCTACAAGTACCAGCTGCGCGACAGCGCCGGCCACGTGCTGCCGCTGAAGGCCGACCCGTACGCGCTGCAGTCCGAACTGCGGCCCGCGACCGCGAGCGTGGTCGCGCGGCTGCCATCGATCGCGCCGAAGTCGGAGGCACGCCGGCTCGCGAATGCGCTCGATGCGCCGGTCAGCATCTACGAGGTCCACCTGGGCTCGTGGCAGCGCCGTGCCGATGCGGCGCATGGGCCGCACGGGCGTTTTCTCACCTGGGCCGAGCTGGCCGACACATTGGTGCCGTACGCTGCCGAGATGGGCTTCACGCACCTGGAGCTGCTGCCGGTCAGCGAGCACCCGTTCGACGGCTCGTGGGGCTACCAGCCGATCGGGCTGTACTCGCTGACCTCGCGCTTCGGCGATGCGCGCGGCTTCAAGGATTTCGTCGCGCGCTGCCACGCCGCCGGCATCGGCGTGCTGCTCGACTGGGTGCCGGCGCACTTCCCGACCGACGAGCACGGCCTGGCCCGCTTCGACGGCACCCACCTGTACGAATACGCCGACCCGCGCGAAGGCTTCCACCAGGACTGGAACACGCTGATCTACAACCTCGGGCGCACCGAGGTCGGCAACTTCCTGGCCGCCAATGCGCTGTTCTGGCTCGAGCGCTACGACGTCGACGGGCTGCGCGTCGACGCGGTCGCCTCGATGCTGTACCGCGACTACAGCCGCAAGCACGACGAGTGGGTGCCGAACGTGCACGGCGGGCGCGAGAACCTGGAGGCGATCGCGTTCCTGCGCCGCGTCAACGAGGTCGTCGGCATCGAGCGGCCGCAGGCGGTGACGCTGGCCGAGGAGTCGACCGCGTTCCCCGCCGTCTCGCGGCCGACCTATGCCGGCGGGCTGGGCTTCCACTACAAGTGGAACATGGGTTGGATGCACGACACGCTGCAGTACATGCGGCGCGATCCGGTGCACCGCCAGCATCACCACGACGAGATGACCTTCGGGCTGGTCTACGCGTTCAACGAGAACTTCGTGCTGCCGCTCTCGCACGACGAGGTCGTGCATGGCAAGGGCTCGATGCTCGCGAAGATGCCGGGCGACCGTTGGCAGAAGTTCGCGAACCTGCGCGCCTACTACGGCTTCATGTTCGGCCATCCGGGCAAGAAGCTGCTGTTCATGGGCAGCGAGTTCGCGCAGGAGCGCGAGTGGAACCATGACCAGAGCCTGGACTGGCATCTGCTCGACGACCCGCTGCACCAGGGCATGCGCGCGCTGGTGCGCGACCTCAACCGCCTCTATCGCGACACGCCGGCGCTGCACCAGCGCGATGTCGATCCAGGCGGCTTCGACTGGATAGACCAGCACGACGCGCAGCACTCGACGTTCGCGTTCCTGCGCCGTGCCCACGCGACGGGCAGCGTGGTGCTCGTGATCTGCAACTTCACGCCGGTGGTGCGGCACGGCGTGCGCTTCGGTGTGCCGGTGGCGGGAGACTACATCGAGCGGCTCAACACCGATTCGGCGCACTACGGCGGCGGCAACATCGGCACGCCGCTGGCCCGCGCGAGCAGCGCACCGGTCGCCGCGCAGGGGCGCCCACAGTCCATCGTGATCGACCTGCCGCCGCTGGCCACGGTGTTCTTCGAGTGGACCGCTGCATGAGCGCCGTCTTCACCGCCGGACCCGGCCGCGCTTGGCCGTTGGGCGCGACGGCCGATGCCGGGGGCGTCAACTTCGCGGTCTGCTCGGCGCACGCGAGCCACATCGAGGTCTGCCTGTTCGATGCCGACGGCCGGCACGAGACCGCGCGCGTCACGCTGCCGGCGCGCAGCGGCGACGTGCACCATGGCCATGTCGCCGACGTGCGGCCCGGTGCGATCTACGGGCTGCGCGCGCACGGCCCGTGGCATCCGGCGCGCGGCTTTCGCTTCAATCCGCACAAACTGCTGCTCGATCCGTACGCGCGCGAGATCGTCGGCACGTTCGGCTGGCGCGACGAGCACCGCGGCGCCGAGGCCGATCGCCCTGACCACCTCGACCGACGCGACAACGCCGAGCATGCGCTGAAGGCGCGCGTGCTCGGCAGCGCGCCGTACGCCTGGGGCGACGACCGCGCGCCGCACGTCCCGATCGCCGACATGGTGGTCTACGAGATGCACGTGCGCGGCTTCTCGAAGCGCAACCCCGCGGTGCCGGACCTGCTGCGCGGCACCTATGCCGGGCTCGGCCATCCGGCCTCGATCGCGCACCTGCGGCAGCTCGGCGTGACCAGCGTCTGCCTGCTTCCGATCCACCAGCACATCGACGAGAAGCGGCTCGTGCAGATGGGCCTCGTGAACTACTGGGGCTACAACACGATCGGCTACTTCTGCCCCGACCCGCGGCTCGCGTTCGACACCGGCGCGGTGCGCCAGGAGTTCCGCGCGATGGTCAAGGCGCTGCACGCGGCCGGCATCGAGGTGATCCTCGACGTGGTCTACAACCACACCGCCGAGACCGAAGGCATAGACGCCTGCATCAGCTTCCAGGGCCTGGACAACAGCAGCTACTACCGGCTCGAACCGAACGCGCGCCACTTGTACGAGAACCACACCGGCTGCGGCAACACCGTGGACTTGCGCCACGACGGCACCTTGCGCCTGGTGATGGACTCGCTGCGGTTCTGGGCCGACGAGATGCATGTCGACGGCTTCCGCTTCGACCTCGCCACCACGCTGGGCCGCGGCGACCATGGCTTCGACCGCGCAAGCGGCTTCCTGCGCGCGGTCGCCCAGGACCCGGTGCTCGCGCGCGTGAAGCTGATCGCCGAGCCGTGGGACATCGGCCCCGGCGGCTACCAGGCCGGCGCGTTCCCGCGCGGCTGGAGCGAATGGAACGACCGCTTCCGCGACGACGTGCGCGGCTTCTGGCTGCGCGACATGCAGACGCTGTCGGCGTTCACCCAGCGGTTGTGCGCATCGCCCGACCTGTTCCGGCACGACGGGCGCCTTCCCGCCGCGTCGCTGAACTACGTGGTCTCGCACGACGGCTTCACGTTGCGCGACCTGGTCAGCTACGAGCACAAGCACAACGAGGCCAACGGCGAAGACAACCGCGACGGCACGAGCCAGAACTACAGCCGCAACTGCGGCGTCGAAGGCGAAACCGCCGACCCGGCCGTGCGCGCGCTGCGCGGCCGGCTGCAGCGCGCGCTGCTCGCGACCACCCTGCTCGCGCAAGGCGTTCCGATGCTCGCGGCCGGCGACGAGCTGGGCCACACCCAGCGCGGCAACAACAACCCTTACTGCCAGGACAACGAGATCACCTGGATAGACTGGTCGCGCGTCGACGCCGACCTGCTCGCGTTCACCGCCCGCGCGATCGCATTGCGTCGCGAGCTGCTGCCGCTGGGCGAACGCTGGCTCGACACCTTGCACGGCGCGCATGCGCCGGTCTGGCTCGCACCCGACGGCACGCATGTCGCCGACCCGATGTGGCATGACCCGCGCCACCGCGCGATCGGCTGTCTGCTGCCGCAGCCGGCACGCGCGCCGTCGTCGGCGCTGCTGCTGCTCTTCAACGCCGGCGACGCCGACCTTGCGTTCAAGCTCCCGCCAGGCCGCTGGCGCGTGCGGCTGGACAGCGCCGAGTCGCGCGGCGAATCGGCCTGGTCCGGCAGCGGCAGCGATGCGCCCTTCGGCTTGCGTGCGCACGGCGTCGCGGTCCTGTGCGCGGTGGAGGCCTGATGCGACTGCCCCGTGCCAGCGGCATCCTGCTGCACCCGAGCTCGCTGCCCGGCCCGCACGGCTCGGGCGACCTCGGCGCCGCGGCGCATCACTTCGTCGACTGGCTGGTCACGGCTGGGCAAAAACTCTGGCAGGTGCTGCCGCTGGGCGGCCTGGGCGCCGGCAACTCGCCGTACATGAGCAGCTCGGCATTCGCCGGCAATGTGCTGCTGATCGACCTGCATGACCTGCAACGGCGCGGCTGGCTGAACGCCGACGAGCTCGCGGCGCCGACCGCCTTCGACGAGCGCCGCATCGCCTTCGAGACGGTACGCCCGTTCCGCATGCAGCTTCTGGCGATCGCGGCCGAGCGCTTCGCGCGCCACGCGAACGCCGACGACCGCGCCGACTTCGACGAATTCCGCGCCTCGCATGCCAGCTGGCTTGCGGACTACGCGCTGTTCATGGCGCTGGCCGAAGCGCACGCCGATGCGCCCGACTGGTCCGACTGGCCGGCCGCGCTCGCGCACCGCGATGTCGCCGCGCTCGCCGCGGCGCGCAAGGCCCAGGCATCGCGCATCGCGTTCTGGGAGTTCTGCCAGTGGCGCTTCTTCCGCCAGTGGGCCGCGTTGAAGCGCCACGCGAACGAGCGCGGCGTGCGCATCGTCGGCGATGCGCCGATCTTCATCGCGTATCACAGCGCCGAGGTCTGGGCGCACCAGAATCTGTTCGAGCTCGACAGTGCCGGACGCCCGACCGTCGTCGCCGGCGTGCCGCCCGACGCGTTCAGCACGACCGGCCAGCACTGGGGCAACCCGCTGTACCGCTGGAGCGCGCACGCGGCGGACGGCTATGCCTGGTGGGTCGAGCGCATCCGCCGCATCTACGAGCTGGTCGACATCGTGCGCATCGACCACTTTCGCGGCTTCGCCGCGTTCTGGGAGATCCAGGCGTTCGAACGCACCGCGATCAACGGGCATTGGGTGCCAGGGCCCGGCGCCGAGCTGTTCAACGCGATCGCGCACGCGCTCGGGCCGCTGCCGATCATTGCCGAGGACCTGGGCGTCATCACGCCGGACGTGGTCGCGCTGCGCAAGCACTTCGCGTTCCCCGGCATGCGCATCCTGCACTTCGCGTTCGACTCGGACAGTGCAAACCTCTACCTGCCGCACAACCACGAGACCGACTCGGTGATCTACACCGGCACGCACGACAACAACACCAGCCGCGGCTGGTGGGATGCGCTGTCGGACGCCGAACGTGCGCGGGTCCGCGACTACCTGGGCCTGGACCCGCGCGACGACCACGAGATCCACTGGCGGCTGATCCGCACCGCATGCGCCAGCATCGCCGACACCGCGGTCTACCCGATGCAGGACGTACTGGGGCTGGACGCGAGCGCGCGCATGAACCATCCCGGTATCGGCGTGGGCTGGTGGGAATGGCGCTTCGGCTGGGACCAGGTGCAGCCGCAGCATGCGGAGCGATTGGCGCACTGGTGTCGGCTCTATCGGCGGGACGGGACGCCGTTGGCTTGAGTCCACTGACAGGATGCCTGCTGATAGCATCCGGCTGGATGCCGATGGGAGAGACCCGTGAAGCCTTCTGAAGCGCTTCGTTCGCACCGAACTGCCATCCGGCGCGTGGTGGAGTCGCATCGCGCCCGCAACGCTCGGGTGTT
>DATEFR010000680.1:0-6353 GCA_035280545.1 Burkholderiaceae bacterium
GCACACCGGATCCAACGGCAGCACGTTCAGCCAGCGCATCGATGCCACCGGCTACAGCTGGAGCACCGCGGGCGAGAACATCGCCGCCGGTTATTCGAGCGTCGATGCGGTGATGGACGGCTGGATCGCCAGCCCCGGGCATTGCGCGAACCTGATGAACCCGAACTTCAGCGAGGTCGGCGTCTCGTGCGTGCCGGGGACGTCGGCGACGGTCGACTCCAGCTACTGGACCATGGATCTCGCGAAGCCGCGCTGAGCGCGCCGCGGTGCCTCAGTTCGCGGCGCCGGCGATCACGCCGCCGCCCAGGCACACCTCGCCGTCGTACAGCACGGCCGACTGCCCCGGCGTCGCGGCCCATTGCGGATGCGCGAAGCGCAACGCGAAGGCGGTGTTGCCGGCGCCGTCGAACGCACAGGCGGCGTCGGCCTGGCGATAGCGCGTCTTCGCGCTCAGGCCGCTCGCCTGCGGCGCCGACCCGGCGACCCAGCTCGCATCGTCGGCCTCCAGCGTGCTCGACAGCAGCCACGGGTGATCGTGGCCCTGCACGACGTACAAGGCATTGGCCGCGATGTCCTTGCGCGCGACGAACCACGGCGCATGCTCGTTGCCGCCCTTCTTCGCGCCGCGTTCCTTCAGCCCGCCGATGCCGATGCCCTTGCGCTGGCCCAGCGTGTAGAAGCTCAGGCCCACGTGCTCGCCTATCGTGCGGCCGCGGTCATCCTTGATCGGCCCCGGCGTGTTCGCGAGGTAGCGGTTCAGGAACTCGCGGAACGGCCGCTCGCCGATGAAGCAGATGCCGGTCGAGTCCTTCTTCTTCGCGTTCGGCAGGGCGATCTCCTCGGCGATGCGGCGCACCTCGGTCTTCTTCAGCTCGCCGACCGGAAACAGCGTCTTCGCAAGCTGCGCCTGCGTCAGGCGGTGCAGGAAGTAGCTCTGGTCCTTGGCCGGGTCCAGGCCCTTCAGCAGCTCGAAGCGGCCGTCGGCGGTCTCGCGCACCCGCGCGTAGTGACCGGTCGCGATCTTCTGCGCGCCCAGCCGCATCGCGTGGTCGAGGAACGCCTTGAACTTGATCTCGGCGTTGCACAGCACGTCGGGGTTCGGGGTGCGGCCGGCCTGGTACTCGCGCAGGAACTCGGCGAACACCCGGTCCTTGTAGTCGGCCGCGAAGTTGACATGCTCGATCTCGATGCCGATCACGTCGGCGACGCTGGCCGCGTCGAGGAAGTCCTGGCGCGACGAGCAGTACGCGTCGTCGTCGTCATCCTCCCAGTTCTTCATGAAGATGCCGACGACCTCGTGCCCCTGTTGTTTGAGCAGCCAGGCGCTGACCGCCGAGTCGACGCCGCCGCTCAGGCCGACGACGACCCGTTGCTTGGGGGAAGAGCTGGAGATTGACACTTTTGAATTGTAGGAACGTATGTCAATCCGGCGACATGCAAGGCTTTGGCGCTTCGATTAGGATCGCGGCACGTCTTCAGGGCGGGGTGGAATTCCCCACCGGCGGTAAATCACCTCGTGTGATGAAGCCCGCGAGCGCCCGGCTGCTCCCGCAGCCGGGGTCAGCAGATCCGGTGAGATGCCGGGGCCGACGGTTATCTTGCGGCGCGCAAGCGTCGCGAGGCACAGTCCGGATGAAAGAAGATGGGTGAACCTGCGTAGCCGTGCGCTTCCCAGCGATCGACGAGGTGGGTTTGCCGAGCCGTCGGCGCGTCTCTGGGCGCGCCGCTGGCGTTGCGCCCTGGAACGTTTTTCGTCAACCGCCCGCAAGGGTCTTTAACGAGGACGTTTCATCATGTCTCACCTCTCTCCCTCCCCCCGCGCGATGCCGCCCCGGCTGCGCATTGCAGTCGACGCGATACGCCACGGCCGCGCGGTCGTGCTCGTCGACGACGACGACCGTGAGAACGAAGGCGACCTGATCGTCGCGGCCGACCGGCTCACGGTGCCGATGATGGCCACGCTGATCCGCGAATGCTCGGGCATCGTCTGCCTCTGCCTCGAGGACGAGCAGATCGAGCGGCTCCGGCTTGCGCCCATGGTCGCGCGCAACCAGAGCCGCTACGGCACCGCGTTCACCGTCTCGATCGAGGCGCGCGAGGGCGTCAGCACGGGCGTCAGCGCGGCCGACCGGGTCACGACGATACGCGCCGCGATCGGCCCGAATGCGAAGGCCGAGAACCTGGTCAGCCCGGGACATGTGTTCCCGCTGCGTGCCGCACCCGGCGGCGTGCTCGAGCGGCGCGGCCACACCGAAGGCGCGGTCGAACTCGCGCGGCTGGCCGGCCTGTCACCGGCCGCAGTGCTGTGCGAGCTGATGAACGCGGATGGCAGCATGATGCGCGGCCCCGAGCTGCTCGCGTTCTCGCGCGTGCATGGCTACCCGATGCTGACGATCGCCGAGCTGGTCGAGTACCGGCATCAGCTCGAGGCGGTGCCGGCCTGATCGGTGCGGGCCGCGGCGGCGGTCGTCGCGGCGATGTCGAGGTTGCGCGCCGTACCGAGCAGCGTCGCGCACAGCGTCTCGCGGCCGCCGTCGTCGGCATAGACGTCGGCGGCACAGACCGTCAGCAGCCCGGCAGCATGCACGACCCGGCCGCGCGCGATCAGCCGCCGGCCGCGCGCCGGCGCGACCAACTTGAGCGTTGCATCGATCGTTGCGTTGATCCAGCCCGGCTTCAGCAACGTGCCGGCGGCGGAGACGGCCGCGAAGTCGCCGGCCGCGAACACCGCGGTGGCCTGCAGCTGGCCGGGGCGGAACGTGAAGGCGTCGGCGATCGGCAGCTCGAGCTCGACCCGGCCGCGCTCGATGCTGCGGAATGCCAGGCCCAGCGTGCGCGCCATCGGCATCGCGAGCACCGCGCGGCGCAAGCGCTCGAACTGCGCCGCGGCGGCGCTGGGGTCGTCATCGGACGCCAGGGTTGCGCTCATCGACATCACCTCCTCTGGGGGTTGGGCCACGCAGGCGCCGCGCGGGCGGCGGCGCGACGCCCGCGTTCGCGAAACCACGCGATGTGCTGGACCAGCTGGCGGCGCTGCACGCGCTGCTCGGCGATCTCGGCATCGATCGTCGCGATGCGCTCGCGCAGCGCCTCGATCATCTGCTGCGGCGTCAGCCGGCCGCTGCGGTAGGCCGGCAGCCAGCGCGCGATCTCGGCCAGCGAGAAGCCGATGCGCCGCCCCATCGTGATGAACACGACCTCGCGCACGACCGCCTCGTCGAACTCGCGGTAGTTGCCGCGGGTGCGCGTGGCGGCGATCAGGCCCAGGCCTTCGTAGTGGCGCAGCGCGTGCGGCGTGCTGCCGGCACGGGCCGCGAGCTCGGAGATCCTCATGACGCCAACCCTAACAAGCTTCGGGTAAGGCGAAGGTTGGCGCGGCGCGAAAGAAAAAGCGTCAGCGCTTGATTTCGGGCGTGTAGACGGTAGGGTCGGTCGTGATCGCGTCCAGCGGGTAGCGGCGGCCGGCGAGGTAGTCCTCGATCGAGCCCAGCACGTGCGGGCTGCGGTGGCGCGCGCGGCTGGCGCGCAGCTCGGTCAACGTCATCCAGCGGTTGGCGACGATGCCGGTGTCGAACGCGAGCGTCGGGTCGGGCTCGCCGACCGTGCCGCCGAACGCGAAGCGCACGAACGTCACGTCCTCGTGGGTCGCCGGCCGGCGGAAGCGCGACAGGTACACGCCGACCAGCCGATCGGGCGTGAAGGCACGCGTCGTCTCCTCGCGCACCTCGCGGACCACGGCCTGCTGCGGCGACTCCTCGGGGTCCAGGTGGCCCGCGGGGTTGTTCAGCTTCAGGCCTTCGGGCGTGTGCTCCTCGACGATCAGGAACTCGCTTTCGCCGCTTGCGTTGCGGCGTTCGATCACCGCGGCGACGGTGACACTGGGCTTCCAGCGCTGGCTCATGGCGCGCATGGTATCGGTGCGCCGCCGTTGCACGATGAAACCGCTTGACCCCGGTCATTGGCGTAGCCCCGACAAGGTGCGGCAGAATCGGGCCCAATTCCGACCTGAATGCGCCTGAGGAGGCATCCATGCTGATAGGGGTCCCGCTGGAGACAGCGGCCGGAGAGACACGTGTGGCCGTCACGCCCGAGACAGCCAAGAAGCTGAAGGCGCAGGGGCACACGATCAGGGTGCAATCGGGCGCCGGCATCGCGGCCAGTGCGACCGATGCGGCCTACGAGGCGGCCGGTGCCGAGATCACCGATGCGACCGGCGCGTTCGGCTGCGACCTGGTGCTGAAGGTGCGCGCGCCGCTGCACAGCGAGCTGTCGATGATGAAGACCGATGCGGCGGTCGTCGGCATGCTGAACCCGTTCGATGTCGACGGGCTGCATCGCCTGGCCGGCGCCGGCGTCACCGGCTTCGCGCTCGAAGCGGCGCCGCGCACCACGCGAGCCCAGAGCATGGACGTGCTGAGCTCGCAGGCCAACATCGCCGGCTACAAGGCCGTGATGATCGCGGCCGACAAGTACCAGCGCTTCTTCCCGATGCTGATGACCGCGGCCGGCACCGTGAAGGCCGCGCGCATCGTGATCCTGGGCGTCGGCGTCGCCGGCCTGCAGGCGATCGCGACCGCGAAGCGCCTGGGCGCGGTGATCGAGGCGAGCGACGTGCGCCCCAGCGTCAAGGAACAGGTCGAGTCGCTGGGCGCGAAGTTCATCGACGTGCCCTACGAAACGCCCGAGGAGAAGGAGGCGGCCGAAGGCGTCGGCGGTTATGCCAAGCCGATGCCGCCGAGCTGGCTGGAGCGGCAGAAGGTCGAGGTCGCCAAGCGCGTCGCGATGGCCGATGTGGTCATCACCACCGCGCTGATCCCGGGCCGGCCCGCGCCGGTGCTGGTGACCGAGGAGATGGTCAAGGCGATGAAGCCGGGCTCGGTGATCGTCGACCTCGCGGCACCGAACGGCGGCAACTGCCCGCTGACCGAAGCCGGCAAGACGGTGATCAAGCACGGCGTCACGATCGTCGGCGAAACCAATCTGCCGGCGCTGGTCGCGGCCGACGCGAGCGCGCTGTACGCCCGCAACGTGCTGGATTTCCTGAAGCTCGTGATCACGAAGGAAGGTGGCTTCCACGTGCCGATGGACGACGACATCGTCGCTGCGTGCCTGATGACGCAGGGCGGTGAAGTGAAGCGCAAGTGATGAACAGGGACTGACCCATGGAACACGAAATCGTCTCCCACACGATCACCAACCTGATCATCTTCGTGCTGGCGATCTACGTCGGCTACCACGTCGTCTGGACCGTGACCCCTGCGCTGCACACGCCGCTGATGGCCGTGACCAATGCGCTCTCGGCGGTCGTGATCGTCGGTGCGATGCTGGCCGCGGCGCTCACCGAAGGGCCGCTGGGCAAGGCGATGGGCGTGCTCGCGGTGGCGCTGGCCGCGGTCAACATCTTCGGTGGCTTCCTCGTGACGCGGCGCATGCTCGAGATGTTCAAGAAGAAGGACAAGAAGGCGGCGGCCCCGAAGGAGGAGACCAAGTGAGTCTGAACCTCGTCACGCTGCTGTACCTGATCGCGAGCGTCTGCTTCATCCAGGCCTTGAAAGGCCTGAGCCATCCGACGACCTCGATCCGCGGCAACCTCTTCGGCATGGTCGGCATGGGGATCGCGGCGGTCACCACGGCCGCACTGATCGTCAAGATCGCCGGCTCCGGCCTCGGCCTGGGCTGGGTGCTGCTGGGCCTGGTGGTCGGCGGCGGCTACGGCGCGTACCGCGCGCGTACCGTCGAGATGACCAAGATGCCCGAGCTGGTCGCGTTCTTCCACAGCATGATCGGTCTGGCGGCGGTCTTCATCGCGGTGGCCGCAGTGGCCGAGCCGCATGCGTTCCAGATCGTCGCGAAGGGCGATCCGATCCCGGGCGGCAACCGGCTCGAGCTCGCGCTGGGCGCGGCGATCGGCGCGATCACCTTCAGCGGCTCGGTGATCGCCTTCGGCAAGCTCTCGGGCACCTACAAGTTCCGCCTGTTCAAGGGCGCGCCGGTCGTCTTCCCCGGCCAGCACTACCTGAACCTCGCGCTCGGGCTGGCGCTGCTGTTCTTCATCTACGGCTTCATCGCGAGCCAGAGCTGGCTGGACTTCGTGCTGATCCTCGCGCTGTCGTTCATCCTCGGCGTGACCATCATCATCCCGATCGGCGGCGCCGACATGCCGGTGGTGGTCTCGATGCTGAACAGCTATTCGGGCTGGGCCGCGGCCGGCATCGGCTTCTCGCTGAACAACAGCATGCTGATCATCGCCGGCAGCCTGGTCGGGTCATCGGGCGCGATCCTGAGCTACATCATGTGCAAGGCGATGAACCGCTCGTTCTTCAACGTGATCCTCGGCGGCTTCGGCGGCGAGG
>DATEFR010000681.1:0-2780 GCA_035280545.1 Burkholderiaceae bacterium
GACGCACGCCGATCTGGCGGATCGCGAGCGCTACCTCAACGCACGTTCGACGTTGCTGACGCTGCTGTCGCACCGTGTGATCCCGGTGATCAACGAGAACGACACGGTGGTCAACGACGAGATCAAGTTCGGCGACAACGATACGCTGGGCGCGCTGGTCGCGAACCTGGTCGACGCCGACGCGCTGGTGATCCTCACCGACCAGCGCGGGCTGTATTCGGCCGATCCCCGCAAGGACCCGTCGGCGACGCTGATCGCCGAAGTCCGGGCCGGCGACCCCGAGCTCGAGCGCATGGCCGGTGGTGCCGGCTCGAGCATCGGTCGTGGCGCGATGATCACCAAGGTGCTGGCTGCGAAGCGCGCGGCCGGCAGCGGCGCAAGCACCGTGATCGCCTACGGCCGCGACCCCAACGTGCTGGTTCGCCTGGCGGCCGGCGAAGCGATCGGCACGACCTTCGTCGCCGCGACACCCAAGCTTGCCGCGCGCAAGCAGTGGATGGCCGACCACCTGCAGCTGCGCGGCGCGGTGATCGTCGACGATGGCGCCGCACGCAAGGTACGCGACGAGGGCAAGAGCCTGTTGCCGATCGGCGTGACCGAGGTGCAGGGCGAGTTCCAGCGTGGCGATGTGATCGCGGTACGCACGCTGGCCGGCGCCGAGCTTGCCCGCGGTCTCGCGAACTACGACAGCAGCCAGGCGCGCCTGATCGCGCGCAAGCCGTCGAGCGAATTCGAGAAGCTGATCGGCTATACGGGCGAACCGGAGATGATTCACCGAGACAACCTGGTGCTCGCGTAAGCGAGCACCAGGTTGCGGCGCAGGCTCACATCGCGCAGCGATGTGAAGCGCCGCAGGCGCGGGCCGGAGCCACAACCCCGCGGCGCAGGCTAGCCGTTCCTCGGCCCCGCCGGCGGCGGCGTCACCGCGCCGTCCGGCATCGGGTGCTCCTGCCTCCGCGGCTCTAGATCATCACGATGATGCGGCCGCATCCCCGAACGCAGGTAGCGGTTGTGATGCGCGCCGCGCGGCAGGAAGCGCGCGAGCTCGGTCAACGCCATCTGGTACACATCGCGCTTGAACTCGATCACCAGGTCCAACGGCACCCAATACTCGTTCCAGCGCCAGGCGTCGAATTCGGGGTGGTCGGTCGCACGCAGGTTCATGTCGCTGTCGCGGCCGGTGAGCTGCAGCAGGAACCAGATCTGCTTCTGCCCGCGGTAGTGGCCGCGCGCATCGCGCCGGATGAAGTGGTCGGGTACCTCGTAGCGCAGCCAATCGCGAGTGCGCGCGACGATGCGCACATGCTCCACGGCGAGTCCCACCTCTTCGTGGAGCTCGCGGAACATCGCCTGCTCGGGCGTTTCGCCGTACTTGATGCCCCCTTGCGGGAACTGCCAGGAATGGGTGCGGATGCGTTTGCCCCAAAAAACCTGGTTCTTCTGGTTGAGCAGGATGATGCCGACGTTGGGCCTGAACCCGTCACGGTCGAGCATAATCAACCCCAATTCATTCGTTGAATTCATTATTACACCGGCATGACGGGACGCAAGCCCTGGTGTTTCCCGCATCTCGCTCGCCCGCACCCGCCGCATGAAAGCCAGTCAGTTCTTCATTTCCACCCTGAAGGAAGCCCCCGCCGACGCCGAAGTCGTGAGCCACCAGCTGATGATGCGCGCCGGCTTCATCAAACGCCTGTCGGCCGGCATCTACAGCTACATGCCGATGGGGTTGCGCGTGATTCGCAAGATCGAGGCGATCATCCGCGAGGAGATGAACCGCGCCGGCGCAGTCGAACTGCTGATGCCGGTGGTGCAGCCCGCCGAGCTGTGGCAGGAGAGCGGGCGCTTCCAGGCCTACGGCCCCGAGCTGCTGCGGGTGAAGGACCGGCACGAGCGCGACTTCGTGATCCAGCCCACCAGCGAAGAAGTCGTCACCGACATCGCACGCCAGGAGCTGCGCAGCTACAAGCAGCTGCCGAAGAACTTCTATCACATCCAGACCAAGTTCCGCGACGAGCGCCGCCCGCGCTTCGGTGTGATGCGCGGGCGCGAGTTCACGATGAAGGACGCGTACTCGTTCGACCGAGACGAGGCGTCCGCGCTGAAGAGCTACCAGCAGATGTACGACGCGTACGTGCGCATCTTCGAGCGGTTCGGGCTGCACTTCCGCGCGGTCGCGGCCGACACCGGCGCGATCGGCGGCAGCGCTTCGCACGAGTTCCAGGTGATCGCCGACACCGGCGAGGACGCGCTCGTCTACAGCCCCACCAGCGACTACGCGGCGAACATCGAGCTCGCCGAGGCCGTGCCGCTGATCGCGCAGCGTGCCGCGCCGACCGAGTCGCTGGTGAAGACGCCGACGCCGGGCAAGGCCACCTGTGCAGACGTGGCCGAGTTGCTCGAGCTGCCGCTGGCGCGCACGGTCAAGTCACTGGTGCTCGCGACCGAAACGCGCAACGAGCACGGTGACGTGAGCGCCGTGACCTTGTGGCTGCTGCTGGTGCGCGGCGACCATGCGCTCAACGAGATCAAGGCGAGCAAGGTCGAGGGTCTGACCAGCGGCTACCGCTTCGCGACCGCCGCCGAGATCGAAGACCACTTCGGCTGCAAGCCGGGCTACCTCGGGCCGATCGCCACGCAAAAGCCGGTGAAGGTCATCGCCGATCGCACGGTCGCGAACATGAGCGACTTCGTCTGCGGCGCCAACGACGCCGACTTCCACTACACCGGCGTCAATTGGGGCCGCGACCTGCCCGAGCCGGACCTGGTCGCCGACATCC
>DATEFR010000682.1:0-2558 GCA_035280545.1 Burkholderiaceae bacterium
GGGCGATGCTGATTCGTCTTAGACAAATTCATTCGTCTATGGCGAACTCATGTTATCTTAGCCGCATTCTTTGATAATGTCGAATCGATTTGTCAAAGCTGAATCTCGAGACGACACCATGCCCGCCTCCCGCCGCCCGCCCAAGCCACCCTCGAGTGCGAGCAAATCGGCCAGGCCGGCATCGAAGGCCAAGCCCGCAGCCGCGCCGCGCGGTCAGCGGGGCATCCAGAGCGTCGAGGTCGGGGGGCAGTTGCTGCGGGCGCTCGCGCACCACGGTCGGCCGATGGCGCTGAAGGATCTGGCGCGCGAGGCCGGCATGACGCCGGCGAAGGCGCACCCGTACCTCGTGAGCTTCGGCAAGCTCGGGTTGATCGAGCAGACGAACGCATCGGGTCACTATGGACTCGGCGCACTGGCGATGCAACTCGGGTTGATCAGCCTGCAGCAGTTCGATCCGGTGCGGCTCGCGACGCCGCGCCTGGCCGAGCTCGCGCGCACGCTGGGGCACACGGTCGCGATCGCCGTCTGGGGCAATCGCGGCGCGACCATCGTGCGCATCGAAGAGGCGCCGTCGGCGGTGCACGTGAACATGCGTCACGGTACCGTGATGAGCCTGCGCGGCACCGCGTCAGGCCGATTGTTCGCGGCCTACCTGCCGACCGCGCGGGTGCGCGAGGCGCTCGCGCTCGAAGGCGACGGCGGCATGATCGATCGCGCGCTGGCGGGCGAGCTGGAGCGCATCCGCAGCGAGCGCATCAGCCGCGCAGTCGACGCCGCCGTGCCGGGCGTCAGCGCACTGGCGGCGCCGGTGTTCGATGGGCAGGGGCAGATCGTGCTGAGCCTGACCGCGATCGGGCCGAGCCCGGTGTTCGATACCGCGGCGGATGGGATGCTGGCATGCGAACTGCGGCGTGTGGCGGACGAGCTGTCGGCGCAGTTGGGCGCGCCGGCTTGAGATCTCAGAACGCTCGAGGCAGGGCTTCGATACCTCAGCCCGAACGGTACCTCACCGTGCCCGTTCGCCCGAACGGTACCCCGCTGTGCCCTTCGCCCGAACGCGCACACCGCTTAGGCGCCGCCACCGTTCGCCCTGAGGTATCGAAGGGCCTGTACCGCGGACCGCAGATCCCGCGCTACGTGTCGACCTTCGCCAGAAACGCATCCACCGCCGCCGCAAACGCCGCCGGCTCCTCAACCACGCTGATGTGCGAGGCATCGGCCAGCGTCACGAACTCGGCGCCGCGGATGCGCTCGGCAATGGCTTGCCCCATCGCCGGCGGCGCGCCGATGTCGTGCGCGCCGGCGATCACGAGCGTCGGGCAGGCGATGCGCGGCAGCTCGTCCAGCCAGTCCACCGCTGCAACCGCCTGGCAAGCGGCGACATACCCGGCCGGGGCGGTGCGCAGCAGCGTGGCGCGTTGCGCGGCCGCGGCCTCGGGCTGCTGCGAACGAAACGCCGCGGTGAAATAACGCTCCATCGCCATCTCGGCGATCGCTTCCAGCCCGCCCTGCTCGACCGTCGTGATGCGCTGCGCCCACATTGCCAGCGCCGCTTCGGGATAGCGGGCCGTCGTGTTCGCGAGCACCACGCCTTTGACGAGCTCCGGATAACGGATCGCCAGCCCCTGCCCGATCATGCCGCCCATCGACAGGCCTATCCACACGACCGGCCCGCGGCCCCATTCGCGGATCACGCGGGCGGCATCGTCGACCAGGTCGGTCAGCGTGTACGGCCCGGGCGGCACCGCCGAGCTGCCGTGGCCGCGCTGGTCGTAGCGCAGCACTGCACGCTCGGACGCGAGATGCGGCGCGAGCGAGTCCCACATCGTCAGGTCCAGGCCCAGCGCATGGCCCAGCACGACCGGCGTCTTGCCGCCCTGCGACGGCCCTTGCACCGCGATGCGCAGCTGCGGCTGGCTGAACGTGTGATGCGATTCGACTCGCGCATCGACAGCCAGCGGCTGCGGCGCCGGGACGAGGCCCTCGGCGCGCAGGATGTCCATCGTGATCTTGAACGCGGTGTTGGCCGCCGGCACGCCGCAGTAGATCGCGCCCTGCATCAGCGTTTCCTTGATCTTGGCCAAGGGCACGCCGCCACGCACCGCGGCGCGGCAATGCAGCTCGAACTCTTCCCAGCGCGCGAGCCCCATCGTCATGCCCAGCACGAGCAGGCGGCGCGTCGTGTGGTCCAGCCCCGGGCGGCCCCAGATGTCGTGCCACGCATAGCGCGTGATCAGGCTCTGGAACTCGGCGTTGAACTCGGTCGCGCCGTTCAGCGATTTGTCGACCCAGGCATCGCCCAGCACCGCGCGGCGGTTCTTCAGGCCGCGGTCGAAATCATCCTGCTGGCGTTGCGCTTGTTGTCGTGGTGTCGGTTCGGTCATCTTGACTCCGCGTGGGCTCGCGGCGCCTGCAGCGCGGCGAGCCGGGTCTGGGCGATCGCGCCAGCGCGGCGCGCGGCGAGGTCGGTATCGAAAGCATCGTTCAGCGCGGCCACGGCAATCGCCGCGCGCAGCGCCGGGTCGGCCTCGCGCGCCTGCAGCGCGAGCTCGCGCAGC
>DATEFR010000683.1:0-3706 GCA_035280545.1 Burkholderiaceae bacterium
CCCAGCGCGAGCAGGCTGAACATCGAGTTCAGGCCCGAGCAGGCATCGGCCACCATCAGCTGATATTGCCCAACGGTCAGGATCACACCCGTGTTGGCGATCGGGTAGCCGACGGCGAACAGCACGTGCTGGACGATCTCGGAGATCCAGTGCTTCAGCGGACCGGTCACGGCGTCGACGAAGGTGCTGGGCAACGGCACCATGAAGATCAGGTAGAAAACGCCGAACCATGCAATCGTCAGCGCCGCCCGGCCACGCATCAACAACAGACCGCCAGCGGCGACGAGCAACTGGGAGCCGAATTCGAATATCGAGATATCGAAAGCCCGGCCGAGTGCGTAGACGAGCAGGCCCGCGATGAACAGCGGCCACCCGACGGTACCGACCGGCCGATACTCGGCCTGCTCGATCCGGTGCCGCAGCGTCCAGAAGATCCACACGACGACACCGGCCACCAGCAGGCCATGCCCGTGCTCCTCGGTCTGCCAGATGGTCTGGGCGGCATGCCAGTAGACCGGCCCGTACATGAGCAGCAGGCCGCCCAGCGCGACAAGCCAAGGTCCGCTCAGTCCGCGGGCACTGCGCATCGGCGGAATCGACGAGACCGCCTGACCGCTCATCGCTTCGGATCCTTCGAGATGTCGTTCAGCACGGAGCCGACGACATTGACGCCGGCGTTCATCAGATCCTGGACCATCCCGCCGAACGCGTCGACCCGCGTTTGGCCGTTGCGGGCGATCGCGATCGCGGCACCGGTCTTGACCGCGATCAGCGCAGCGTCCTCCCCAACCGCCAATGCCGGCGTGTCGAGGATCACGATGTCGAAGGTCGACTTCGCCTGGATCATCAGCTCGTCAAAGTTGAGCCTGTTCAGCAGCTCGAGCGGGTTCGGCGGGATCGGACCTGCCGGCAGGACGCACAGACCCGCCAGATCCGGGATGCGCACGATGGCCTCTTCGCGCGACCGTCCGGCGAGCACGGTCGAAAAGCCGATCTTGTTCTCGAGATAGAACAGCTCGTGCTGGCGCGGGTTGCGCAGATCGGCGTCGATCAGCAGCGTGCGCTCGCCGAGCTGCGCAAACACGATCGCGAGGTTCGCGGCAAGGCGGCTGCGCCCATCGCCGCGCCCAGGGCCGATGACGGTCAGCACCTGGCGCTGATCGGCCTTGTCGTACCAGCGCAGCATCAGCTGGGTGCGGACCGCACGCAACTCTTCGACGCGCGGGCTGAACGGCTGATAGGCGGCGATCAGCTCATCGCTGACCGGCTTCTTGTCCTCGCCGGTCTTGCGCAGATAGGCGTACGAAAACTGCCGCGACAACGCGTACTGAACGTCGGCTTCGCTGAGCAGCCCGAGCTGCACGGCCGCCTCGCCGAAGCGAAGGTTCTTCTCCTTCTGCAGCAGCAGGATGCGTTCGGCGTCTTCCGGCTTCAGGAGGCCACTGTCGATGAGTATGCCCCCGAGCGAGCGGCTGACCCGCGGCGCTCCAGACAGCATCGACACCGTCATCTTCATGCACTGCTCCTAGGGCCCGTGAGCAGCGCTCTCGGCGCGGTCGCCACGCTCGAGTTCGCACCCAGCAGCCGCGGCAGCATCGGGCGCTTGGCTCCTTCTTCGCGCAGCATGCCGATCACTGGCACGCCTGGAATCACCAGATCGTTCACGCTGCGCACCCGGCGATCGAGGAACTCCCAGCCGATGGCGGCCAGCAGACCCACGACCAGTCCGGCCGCGATCGAGCCGACGATCCCGGTGCGAATCTTCGGCCGCGAGGGTTGCAGCGGCTCCACCGCCGGGGTCAGCATGCGCACGTTGGCCTGGTTGTTCTGACTGTCGAGGTTGAACTGGCCGAGCCGCGAAGTGACCGCGTCGTAGGCGCGCTGCGCGGTGTCGACGTCGCGAGCGTAGACGGCGATCTGGTCGCGGTCGGCACGCAGCGACAGCAGCAACTTCTTCTGTGTCTCGAGCAGCGCCTTCAGCTCGGCCACCTTTTGCGCGCTGCCCCGGCTGACGGTCGATGCGCCACCCGAAACGCGGCGGATTTCGGCGTCGAGCTGACCCCTCAGCTCCGCGATCTGCGCTTCGAGCTGAATACGTTGCGGGTGGTTCCTGCCCACCACCGCACTGATTTCGGTCAGCTTGGTTTGCGCGGTGGCCAACTGTGACTTCAAGCTCGCCACCGCGGGGCTGCTCAGCACATCCGGCGACATCTCGGTGCCGCTGTTGCGTTGCTGCGTCGAACTCTGGACCAGCTCCGCTTGCGCCTGCGACAGCTGCGTTCCCAGCGCCGCATAGCGCGCGTTCTCCTGGTCGAGGCGCTCGTCGGAAACCACGATGCCTTTTTCCTGCTGGAACTTCGACAGCTTCGCCTGCGCCGCCTCGAGGTTGGCGCGTACCACCTTGGTCTGCTCGTCGAGGAACGCCGCCGATTGGCGCACCGGCGCGATGCGCAATTCGACCGAGACATCCAGGTAAGCCTGCACGAATGCATTGGCCGCCGCCTGCGCAAACTGCGGATCCGCCGAAGAGAACGAGACTTCGATCAGATTGCTGCCCCGAACCGGCTCCACGGTCAGGCCGCGCTGCATCATCCCGGCGAAGAAGCGCTCGATCGGCACCTTCCCGCTGGTGGCCTCTTGCCATTGCTGCACGGCCTTGGCCGAACGTTCGATCCCGAGCATCTGGACGACCCGCGAGGCGACCCGCTCGCTGCGCATGATCTCGATCTGGGTCGCCATGTAGCCCGGCGCCGCCAGGCTGGGGGCCACTGCCCCCAGCACCGGGTCGATGCGCATCTCGACCACCATGGTGCTGTCTGCCGTGTACTGCCTCGGCAGCGTCAGCGTGACACCGATGCCGATCGCCGAGACGACGACGAGCAGCGCCAGGACCAGCCACTTGCGGGCCCAGACGATGTGCAGGATCTGGATGGCCGTCATCGCGGTCGCTCCTGGAGCTTCTCAGCCTCTCAGAAGAGAGACTCCTTCACGTAGATCACGTCGTCGCGCCGCACCGCATCGTTCATGCTCATGTCGGTGATCGTCACGTTGCCCGCGGCGTCGCGGCGGTGCACCTTGATGCCGCGCTCGGTGCCCTTCGGCGTCAGGCCGCCGGCCTGGGCCAGCGCCTGCTGCAGCGACATGCCGCGCTCGATGCGGAACTGCCCGGGGCGCTGGACCTCGCCGTAGATGTAGGCGGCCGGCGCGCGGTCCACGTACAAGACGTCGCCGTTCTCGACGGCGAGGTCGAGATCGGTTTGGCCGCCCTGCATGATCGCCGGCAGGTCGATATCCAGCTTGATCGGCTTGCCGTTGCGCGTGCCGACCAGCGTGACGACGTCGGCGCCGCCCTGCGCGACCCCCCCGGTCAGCGCGATCATCTCCGACACCTTCACACCCACCACGTCGATCGGATAACGACCGGGGCGAGTCACCATGCCGAGCACCGACACCATGCTGCTGCGAATCGTGCCGACCTGGATCGTCACCTGCGGGCGCAGCACGAAGCCACCGTCGCGCAGCGCCTTCGCGATCCGCTGCTCGGCAGCGGCCACGGTCAGACCGCCCAACGTCACGCTGCCGACCAGCGGAAAGTTGAGGGTCCCGGCCTCGGAGATGCGGCCGTTGTCGACCGTCAGATCCGGGTTCTGGAAAACGGTGATGCGGACCACGTCGCCCGGGCCGAGGATCGACTCGGCCGTGGCCT
>DATEFR010000684.1:0-4040 GCA_035280545.1 Burkholderiaceae bacterium
AGCATCGAGATCGCGCCGGCCATCGTCGCGCTGATCGTCGAGATCAGGATGTCACGGTGCCGCACGTGCGCGAGCTCGTGCGCCATCACGCCGCGCAGTTCGCGCTCGCTGAGCGCGCGCAGGATGCCGGTGGTCGCGGCGACCGCGGCGTTCTGCGGGTTGCGGCCGGTCGCGAAGGCGTTCGGCGCGTCTTCGTCGATCAGGTAGACGCGCGGCATCGGCAGCTCGGCGCGCTGCGCGAGCTCGCGCACCATCCGGTAGAACTGCGGCGCCGAGGACTCGTCGACCTCGCGCGCGTTGTACATCTTCAGCACCAGCTTGTCGGAGAACCAGTAGCTGAAGAAATTCATGCCCAGCGCGACGACCAGCGCGAGCATCATGCCCTGCCGCCCGCCCAGCAGCGAGCCGATCGCCATGAACAAGGCGGTGATCGCCGCCATCAGCACGGCGGTCTTCAGCATGTTGAACATCGAAGCATCCTTCTGAAAGTGCCACGACAACGTGGTGCCGCGTAGATGTGGGCCCTGCGGGGAAGTTCAACGCAAGCGCCGACGCCGGGTCGCGCGATCAGCGTTCGGGCAATTCGAAATGCTCGCCGACTTGCGGCGCGCCGGCCTGCAGGAACACCTTCGCGGCGAGCCGCTTGCCGCCCGGGCGCTGCAGCTCGATCAGCCGCAGCGCAGACGATACGCCGCAGGCCACGACGATGCCGTGCTCGTCGACCGCGTGCACGCGGCCCGGCGCTCCGGCAGCGGCCCGCGCATCGGTCGCGACCTGGCCACGCCAGCACTTGATCGTCTCGCCATTCAGCACCGCGCTCGCGCCGGGGAACGGGTCGAACGCGCGCAGCCGGCGTTCGATCTGCGCGGCATCCTCGCGCCAGTCGATCGGGCTTTCGGCCTTGTCGATCTTGTGCGCGTAGGTGATGCCATCGGCCGGTTGCGGCGTGCGCTGCAGGCCGCCGCAGGCCGCGATCTCGAGCGCTTCGACGATCAGCCGGCCGCCGAGTGTCGCGAGCCGGTCGTGCAGCGTTGCGGTCGTGTCGTCGGCGCGGATCGCGAGCGATTCGACCAGCAGCATGTCACCGGTGTCGAGCCCGGCGTCCATCTGCATGATCGTGATGCCGGTCGTCGCGTCGCCGGCTTCGATCGCCCGATGGATGGGCGCGGCACCGCGCCAGCGCGGCAGCAGCGACGCGTGGATGTTCAGGCAACCCAGCCGCGGCAGCTCGAGCACCCAGGGCGGCAGGATCAGCCCGTAGGCCGCCACGATCAGCACATCGGGTTGCGCCGACAGCAGCGCATCGCGGGCCGCGGCGGCATCGTCCGGGTATTTGCCGTCCAGCCGCAGGCTGCGCGGCTGCGCGATCGGCAGGCCATGCGCGAGCGCGAACTGCTTGACCGGCGAGGCCTGCAGCTTCATGCCGCGGCCGGCCGGGCGATCGGGCTGGGTCAGGATCAGCGGAATCCGGAATCCCGCGGCGTGGAGGCGTTCGAGCGCGACCTGCGCGAATTCCGGCGTGCCGGCGAACGCAAGCTTCATGGCGCGCGGGACGAGCGCCGGGCCGCTCCCAAGCCGGCCCGCGATCCCCTCGGGGGATCGGCCGATGTACGCATCGGACGAGGGGCTGACATCTAGGCCCGTTCCTCTTCGCGCGCCTTTTTTAGCATCTTGGTCTTGATGCGATCACGCTTGAGCTGGCTCAGGTACTCGACGAAGACCTTGCCGACCAGGTGATCCATCTCGTGCTGCACGCACACGGAGAGCAGCCCTTCGGCTTCGAACTCGTACGGCTCGCCGTCGCGGTTCAGCGCGTGCACCTTGACCTTCGCGTGGCGCTTCACGCGGTCGTAGATCTGCGGCACCGACAGGCAGCCCTCGTCGACGAAGCTCATCTCGGGGCTGGCCTCGAGGATCTCGGGGTTGATCAGCACCAGCGGGTGATCGCGCGCCTCCGAGGTGTCGATCACGATCAGGCGCTCGTGCACATCGACCTGGGTCGCCGCGAGGCCGACGCCATCGGCCGCATACATTGTCTCGAGCATGTCGTCGGCGAGCCGACGGATGCGGGCATCGACTTGCGCCACGGGCTTGGCCACGATGTGCAGACGCGGGTCGGGGTAACGGAGGATCGTGAGCTTGGCCACGGATGGGTTCTTTCGATGTCGAAATTCTGCGGCATTGCCGCAACAGATGCTGCTGTAGGACTTGCACCACGGCGCGGTCCGTGACGGCTCTCACGCTGTGCCGCTTGCCGAGTCACTTTCGTTGCGATATCAAGGGTTTACAGGCAGAATCTGCGAAACTGATTGAGGATTTTCGCCGATCCCGGCTGGTGTTGCCGAGGGGTCGTGCGGCAACCCCACGGCGCGGACCATCCGGCGCAAACAGAGCAACCAGACAGAGAGAAAAGCCACATGACCCGTCGCCATCGTTGCGCTTTCCACGCTCGCCGCGCCGCCACTTCATTCGTCTCCGTCGGCGCGCTCGTCGCAGGTGCACTCGGGGCGTCGTCCGCCGCATGGGCCGTCGATTATCCAATCACATCGCAGCAGCGCAGCACCGCGCAGAAGGTCGCGCAGGACGGCGTGCCGCTGTCCGAGCTCGCGCCGAACGCGCCCGACACCTACACCGTGAAGCCGCGCGACACGCTGTGGGACATCTCCAAGATTTTCCTGCGCAGCCCGTGGCGCTGGCCTGAGCTGTGGGGCATGAACCTGCAGCAGATCCGCAACCCGCACCTGATCTACCCGGGGCAGCTGCTGGTGCTGGACAAGTCCGACGGCCGCGCCCGGTTGCGCATCGGCCAGGCGGTCGACGGCGGCACGACCAAGCTGTCGCCGCGCGTGCGCGCCGCGGACCTCGGCGCAGCCGGCATCCCGTCGATTCCGTTCAACCTGATCGAGCCGTTCCTCAACGAGGCCATCGTGCTGTCGACCAACGAGCTTGCCGCGGCGCCGCGCATCGTCGCGTCGCAGGAAGGCCGGGTCGTGCTGGGGCGCGGCGATACCGCCTACGTCCGCGGCGACCTCACCAACACGCGCGAGTGGCGCGTGTTCCGCGAGCCGCGTCCGCTGAAGGACCCGGCCACCGGCGAGGTCCTCGGCTGGGAAGCGAACTACGTCGGCGCGGCCGAGTACCTGCGCCAGGGCGAAAACCGTCCCGATGCGAGCGGCAAGACCGAGATCGTGCCGGCCACGTTCACGATGACCAGCGTGCGCCAGGAAGCCGGCGTCGGCGACCGGCTCGCCGTCGTGCCGCCGCGCGAGTTCACGAACTACGCGCCGCACGCGCCCCAAGGCGCCATGGCCGGCCAGATCATCGGCATGTACGGTGACGCGCTGACCGGTGGCCAGAACCAGATCGTCTCGCTGAACCGAGGCGCCGCCGACGGCATGGAGCGCGGCCACATACTCGCGCTGTGGCACGCCGGCCGCAGCATCGTCGACGCGACCGACCCGGCGCGGCCGACGGTGAAGCTGCCTGACGAGAAGCACGGCGTGTTGTTCGTGTTCCGCGTGTTCGAGCGCGTCTCGTATGCGCTGATCCTGTCGGTGCAGCAGCCGGTGCAGGCCGGCGACCGGTTCACCCAGCCCTGACGACCGGCGAGCCTCGCCCCTCCAGAGGGCGATCTGGCCGCACGAGGGGCCGACATAAGATCGCCCGGTGATAGACCGGGACGACCTCGCTGCTTGGCTGCAGCTTCTCGAAACGCCGAACGTCGGGCGCACCAGCGTGCGCCGGCTGCTCACGGCATTCGGCACGCCGCAAGCCGTGCTGGCAACCAGCGTCGCGGCGCGACGCGAGGTGGCCGGCGCGAACGCCGCCGAGGCCCTCGCGACACCCTCTGACACGTTGCCCGCGCTGACCGAGACGACGCTCGCGTGGCTCGACGCCGACCCCGGCCGCCGCGTCGTCACGCTCGGCGACCCGCTCTACCCGACAGCACTGTTCGAAACGGCCGACCCGCCGCTGCTGCTGTACCTGCAGGGCCGCGCCGAACTGCTGGCGGCCGATTCGCTGGCCATCGTCGGCAGCCG
>DATEFR010000685.1:0-9499 GCA_035280545.1 Burkholderiaceae bacterium
TCGGGACATTCCCCGGCCTGCGCGGCGCGGTGCATCCGCGGACCGCGAATAACCGTATAGGCAACGAAGCACGCGGTTCTGGCAAGATGCCGGCCGCGCGAGCGGGTCGCTACTCAGACGAAGGAGTGCTGCATGAACAAGACTATGGGCCGCCTGACGAGCATGGTCGCGCTGCTGCTTCCGCTGGCCGTGACGGCGCCTGCCCACGCCGCGCTGGACATCGGCGAGAAGGCGCCGGACTTCAACGCCCCCGCGGCGCTGGCCGGCAAGACCTACAAGTTCTCGCTGGCCGAAAGTCTCGCGAAGGGGCCGGTGGTGCTGTACTTCTATCCGGCATCGTTCACGGTGGGCTGCTCGGCCGAGGCGCACGAGTTCGCCGAGGCGATCGACAAGTTCCAGGCGCTGGGAGCGACCGTGATCGGCGTCTCCACCGACGACATCGAAACCCAGGTCAAGTTCTCGCAGCAGGTCTGCCAGGGCAGGTTCCCGGTCGCATCCGATGCGGCCAAGACGGTCGTCAAGTCGTACGACGCGGCGATGATGGCGATGCCCGATTACGCGAACCGCATCTCGTACGTGATCGCCCCCGATTCGTCCATCGTCTACAACTACCAGAGCCTGAACCCGAGCCGGCACGTCACCAACACGCTGGCGGCGCTGCGCGAGTGGGAGAAGGCGCACCCGAAGAAGCAGGCGCAGTAGGGCGCTCGGTCAGGCCGCGGGCAGCGGCAGCAACACCTCGATCTCCAGCCCGGGCCGCGCATTGCGCGCCGTGAAGCGGCCGCCGTGGGCCTGCGTGACCAGCCGGCACAGGTACAGGCCCAGCCCCACACCGCCGGTGCTGCGCTGGCGTGCGCTGTCGGTCCGGTAGAACGCCACGCTCAGGTGCGGCAGCTGCGCGTCGGTGACGCCGGGGCCGTGGTCGCGTACGCTGAGGCGGATCCAGTGCTGGCCGTCGTCGGCGGTGTGCGGCGCCGTCGCGACAACGACGGCGGGCAGCGCGGCGTGCTCATCGTGGTGGTCCATCCGGCTGTGGCGCAACGCGTTGTCGATCAGGTTGCGCAGCAGCAGGCGCATCCTGGTGCGGTCCAGCGGCAGTGTCGGCAGCGCCGGAGCGAGCTCGGTGCGGATTGCGTGAGCCGCGACCGAGTCGGCGAACTGCGAGGCGAGCGTTTCGGCGACCAGCGCGTTCAGGTCGGTCGCCTCGGTGTTCAGCGCCGCATGGCCGCCGCCGGCGAGACGCTCGCTCTCGAGCAGGTCGACGATCAGGTCGCGCATCTCGCCCAGATCGTGCAGCAGCGCATTGCGCGCGCTGCTTTCGGCCACGAGCTCGGCGTTCAGCCGGGCACGCGTCAGCGGCGAGCGCAGCTCGTGGCTGATCGCGAGCAGCAGCTCGCGCTTGGCGTCCAGGCGCTGCTGCAGCCCGTCGGCCATGCCGTTGATCTGCAGCGCCAGCTCACCCAGCTCGTCGCGCCGGCGCGGTTCGATCGGCTGCGAAAAGTCGCCCTGGCCGAAGCGGATCGCGCCGGCGCGGATGTCGTCCAGCGGGCGCAGCAGCCGGCGCACGGTGCGATAGGCGAGGGCGGTCAGCAGCAGCATCGCCGCCAGCGTGGCCCAGCCGATCAGCCGCGGCCGGTCCTCGGGCGAGTCGTCACGAGGCAGGTTCGCGAAGCCGAAGGTGATGCGGTGGCCGTCGGCGGTCATCCGGCTCGGGCGCCACGGGTTGCCGCGCAGCTCGGTGGGCCGGTCGTCGTAGCGATCGCGCCAGCCGCGATGTCTTTCGTCCGGATGCGACGACCAGTTGACGACCGGCCCGTCGATGCGGATGCGCAGCGGCAATCGTTCGGTCAGGGCCCGTGCCTTCGCGACGTCCGGCGGCGAGCCGATCTGGGCGGCCAGCGTGTCCAGGTAGTCGGCGACCAGCGGCCGCGCATAGTCCTGCCAGCCGTAGCGCAGCGCCGACTGCATGCCGACCATGAAGACCAGGCTGAGCAGCAGCGCGAACAGCAGGAACAGCAGCGTGAGCCGGGCGCCCAGCGAATGACGCCAGCGGCGATGCCAGGCCGGGCGTGATGCAACGGTGCCGGCGAAGCGCGGCTCGTCGCTGTTCACGCCCGCGCCCCGGCGAACGTGTAGCCGGCGTTGCGCAGCGTCTTGATGCAATCGAGCGGCTCGAGCTTCTTGCGCAGCCGGCTGACCAGGATGTCGACGGCACGCGTGTGCAGCTCGGCCTCGTGGCCGCGCAGCCGGTTCAGGATCGCGTCGCGATCGAACACCTTGTTCGGTTCGCAGGCGAGCAGCACCAGCAGCTCGAACTCGGTTCCGGTCAGCTCGGCGGCGCGGCCGTGTACCAGCACCTGGCGCCGCTCGAGGTCGATCTCCAGGCCTTCGAAGACCAGGCGCTTGACCGCCGAGCCGCTGTCCGGCACGCGGGCGCGGCGCAGCACGGTCTGGAGGCGCGCGAGCAGCTCGCGCGGCTCGAACGGCTTGGGCAGGTAGTCGTCGGCGCCGATCTCGAGGCCGACGACACGGTCCATCACGTCGCCGCGCGCGGTCAGCATCACGATGGGCACGTCGCTCTCGCGGCGGATGCGGCGGCACAGTTCGAAGCCGTCCATCTCGGGCAGCATCACGTCGAGGATCGCCGCGTCGTAGCGGTTGGCGCGCAGCTTCGCGAGGCCGTCGCTGGGCCGCGTGCTGCTATCGAGCGTGAACTCGAAGCGCGCAAAGTACTCGGCCAGCGGCGGCGCGAGCAGCGCGTCGTCGTCGATCAGCAGCAGGCGGCGCATCGGGCGATTGTCGGCGACGCGCACGGAGGTCACGCGCCCACGCTCATCCGCGCCAGCCGTGGTGGCGCTTCGCCATGAAGTCGCGCACCTTCTGCTGCTGCTCGGGCCTCAGGCTGTCGTAGAAGTCGCCCATCGCGGCGATGACCTCGGGGCTCTTCGTGCGCACCGCAGCGGTCTTCGCTTCGACCAGCGCCTGTGCGCGTGTGCGATCGAAGGTCGTCCCGCTGACCAGCGCCTGCAGCTCGGCGCGCGGGTCGGCATTCTGGGCGCCGACCAGCGCGAGCCGCTGCTCGCGCAACTTGTCGGCGAGCACGCCCAGGCGCTGCTTCTGCGCGTCGTCCAGCGTCAGCTCGCGGCTGACGCGGTCGATCAGGCGTTCGCGCATCTTCTGCGCATCCGCCTCGCTCATCTGCCAGTCGCCGCCGTGGCGGTAGCCGTGCCCGCAGGCGGTCAGGCCGCCGACGAGCACGCTCGCGCCGATCAGGCCGTACAGGGTTCGTTTGATCCAGGGTCGCATGAGGAGTCCTTTGTGCTCGGGAGATGGAAGGGTGTGCGGTGGTCTGCACACGGATCCATCGTGCCGAGCGGGACTGCGACCGTCCTTTCGCCGCGGTATCGCCGTGTTTCGTTTTATCTCACGGCGCCGGGATGGGCGAGATCAGAGCGTCGACGGCAGGTTGTAGGCGCCGGACGGGGCCAGTCGGTAGGCGTTCGTGTCGAGCTGGCGCATGCGGCGCTCGAGGTCGTAGATGTCGGTGGACTCGGCCAGGTAGCGCTCGTTGCGATCCTGCTCCGGCGTGGCCGAGAAAGCGAACAGGGTCTTGAGCGACGTCAGAAAAGCGTTCATAAGGAACCTCGCGGTTCGTGTTGTAGAGACGGTCGCCAGTCTAGGTGAAAACCCTAGATCATGCGGTCTAGATTCCCACAATTCGGGCAGGGATCTCACATTCGGCACCACGATGGGGCAAATCGAGTGTGCTTTGCACAACAGTGGAGCCAACAAGGGCTGCCGGCCCGGTCCCCATTGAAATCCTCCCGGATCGGCTAACCTCGCGCTCCTTGCCCTCGTGGTGACGCACCGGAGACCGCGTGCTGTTCCGCCGATTCGAAAAGCTCCTGGACCCTTATCCCGCCGCGCCGCCGAACCAGCCGCCGCGCGGCTTTTTCGCGTTCGTCTGGGCCTGTACCGAAGGCGGGCGCGGGGCGATCGTCTGGATGACGGTCTTCACCGCGGGAATCGGCGCGTTCGAGGCGCTGCTGTTCAGCATGCTGGGCCACATCGTCGACTGGCTCGCGCACGTACAGCCGTCCCGGCTGTGGACCGACGAGCGCGGCAACCTGCTGCTGCTCGCCGGCATCCTGATCGCGAGCCCGCTGCTGATTGCGCTGCAGAACCTGGTCAAGCACCAGACGCTGGCCGGCAACCTGCCGATGCGGCTGCGCTGGAACTTTCATCGCTGGATGCTCGGCCAGAGCATGAGCTTCTACCAGGACGAGTTCGCCGGCCGCATCGCCGCGAAGGTGATGCAGACCGCGCTGGCCGCACGCGAAGTCGTGCTGATCCTGTGCGACATCCTGGTCTTCGTCGTGATCTATTTCGTCACGATGACCGCGGTGGTCGGCGGCTTCGACGCGTGGCTGCTGCTGCCATTCGTCGGCTGGGTCGCGACGTACATGCTCGCGCTGCGCTGGTTCGTGCCGCGCATGGGGCGGGTGGCGAAAGAGCAGGCCGACGCGCGCTCGCTGATGACCGGCCGCGTGACCGACGCGTACACCAACATCGCGACCGTCAAGCTGTTCTCGCATGCGCAGCGCGAGGCCGGCTTCGCGCGCTCGGCGATGACGGAGTTCATGGTCACGGTGTACCGCCAGATGCGGCTCGCGACCGGCTGGGAGGTCGTCAACCACGTGCTCAGCGTGATCCTGATCATCGGCACGACCGGCACCACGCTGTGGCTGTGGTCGCGCGGTCAACTGGGCGTCGGCGCGGTCGCCGCGGCCACCGCGATGGCGCTGCGGCTCAACGGCATCTCGCACTGGGTGATGTGGGAAATGGCGTCGCTGTTCGAACACGTCGGCACGGTGCAGGACGGCGTGACCACGCTCGCGAGACCGCAGGCCGTGGTCGACCGTCCCGACGCGATGCCGATCCAGGTGACGCGCGGCGACATCCGCTTCGAAGACGTCAGCTTCGCGTACGGCGCGAGCGGCCCGAGCGCGGTGCCGGTGATCGACCGCCTGAACCTGCGCATCCAGCCCGGCGAGAAGATCGGACTGGTCGGCCGCTCGGGCGCCGGCAAGTCGACGATCACCAACCTGCTGCTGCGCTTCTACGACGTCGAGTCGGGACGCATCCTGATCGACGGCCAGGACATCGCGCTCGCGACCCAGGATTCGCTGCGCGCGCAGATCGGCATGGTCACGCAGGACACCTCGCTGCTGCACCGTTCGGTGCGCGACAACATCCTGTACGGCCGCCCCGACGCGAACGACGAGCAGATGATGGCCGCGGCGCGGCGCGCCGAGGCGCACGAGTTCGTCCAGGGGCTGAGCGACCCGGCCGGACGGCGCGCCTACGACGCGCACGTCGGCGAGCGCGGCGTCAAGCTGTCGGGCGGGCAGCGCCAGCGCATCGCGATCGCCCGCGTGATGCTGAAGGACGCACCCATCCTGCTGCTCGACGAGGCGACCAGCGCGCTCGACTCGGAAGTCGAGGCGGCGATCCAGGCCAGCCTCTACCGGCTGATGGAAGGCAAGACCGTCGTCGCGATCGCGCACCGGCTGTCGACGATCGCCGCGATGGACCGGCTGATCGTGCTGGACAAGGGCCGCATCGTCGAGCAGGGCGATCACCGCAGCCTGCTGGCGCATGGCGGGCTCTATGCGCGGCTGTGGGCGCACCAGAGCGGCGGCTTCCTCGGCGAGGAGGCGGAAGACGGCGAACCGGACGACGAGTCGACCCGGCTCGAGGCCGTGGGCTGATCCGGTGCGCCTTGCGGTTGCCGGCGTGCCGTGTCAGCGCCGCGCGCCGCGGACCAGGTTCGCGACGAGGTACGCGACGATCGCGACGTTGACTGCCAGCGTCACGACCTTGATCCAGCTCGGCTTGTGCCACAGCTCGTAAAGCTCGACCGGCACGTAGATCGCGCCGCCCGCCGCCCCCAGCCACACGCCCCAGCGCCGCGCTCGCCACAGCCCGTAAGCCTCGGCGAAACGCAGCGACGAATAGGCGAAGGCCAGCACGGCCAGCGCCCACAGCCGCGCATCGGTGACTTGCGCCGCGGCGTTCAGGAAGATGCCGGCGTAGTGGCGCGAGGGGTCTATGTGCAGCCGCGTGACCAGCGATTCGGCGATGTGGCGCACGTCGCGGTGCAGCAGCTCGAGCAGCCCGAAGCCGGCGCCCAGCACGATGCCGCCCTTGACCGCCTCGAGCAGCGCGACCGCCTGCATCGCGCGAGGCGGCGTCGAGGAATCGTGATGCATCCGGCGATTCTGGCGTAGCGCCGGCCAGGGACCGCCAGCGTCGCCCCCTGTCAGCCGCCGAGTCGCGACGACCGTTGAATCCCCAGGAGTGTTTCATGGCGTGTGCCTCGGCCAGCGTGGCACCGACCTTGCAGATGGAATTTTTCTGACACGCCGCAGCGCGCCGACCTGACAACTGTCCCGAGGCGCTGCGCCTAAGCTGTAGACGTACGCTGCCGATATCGATGAGGACGGCGGCCACGAGTCGAAAGGTGAGGAAAATGAACGCACATTCGCACATTGCCGCCGCTACTCAGTACGAAATCCGCTTCCAGTCGCTGTTCAACGAGGGCCGTGCGCTGTCGTTCCCCTGCGACTCCGAAGGCCACGTGGTGCTCGACCTGCTGAGCGACCGCGCCCGCGACAACTACCTGTATGCCCGCGCCGTCGTCGGCCGCGAATACGCGTTCCCGGTGGTGCGCGCCCACCTCTGCTGAACGAAACGCCCGGACGCGCTCAACTGTGAGCAACGTCCGACAGGGAAAGCTCCGCGGCGCCGACGGCGCCCGCCTGCCGAGCTGACTAAGGTTGAGTCACCTCCTTCGAGATGCCGCAGGCGCGGCGATCGGAGGCCTTGCAGACCAGCTAGGAGTGACTCAGATGAACCGACAACTGATGACGTTGGCCGCGATCGCCACCGCGGTTGCCGCGCTCGGAACGGCCGGTTGCGGCCAGCGAGAGCAGGGCGACCGCATGGGTGACCAGACGGTTGGCCAAAGCGGCCGCGAGATGGGGCAGAGCACCCGTCCGGGCCAGGAACAGACGACGCAGGGTTCGCGCAGCGCCGATCAGGGCGCTCCGGCCGGCGACAGCGGCAGCTCGAAGATCGGGGACAAGGTCTCCGACGCCGTGATCACCACCACCGTGAAGGCGGAGATGGCCAAGGATTCGAGCCTCAGCGCCATGCGCATCAATGTCGACACCGACAGCGGCCGCGTCGTCCTGCGCGGTACCGCACCGAACGCCCAGGCGCGCGACCACGCGACCGCGCTGGCCTCCAGCGTCAAGGGCGTCGTCAGCGTCGACAACCAGTTGACGATCGAACCCGGGAAATCGTAAGAACCGGTCGTGTCGATCGTCGGGCGGCGCGGGCCGAAAGGTCCGCGCCGCTTCTTCATGGGCGCTAGGTCCGCCGCGCCGGGCTCAGTGCGAGGCGCTGGTCGCGACCTGCGCCAGCGCAGCGCGGAGCCGCTCCAGCGGCATGAACCCGTTTGCGACCAGATGCAGTTGCTCGCCGCGCTCGGCGATCAGCGCGGGGAAGCCGCGGATGCCCCAGGCCTGCACTTGCGAGAAATCGGCGAGCGTCGCATCGCGCATCGCCTGCGACGCGAAGGCCTGCGCGAACTCGGGCCGCGGAATGCCGAGCTTCTCGGCCTCGTCGGCCAGCACCGACGGGTCGGTGATGTCGCGCGCCTCGGCGTAGAACGCATGCTGGATGGCCTTGAAGTAGCGCCACACCTGCTTCGGCCAATGGCTGCGCACGGTCACGGCCGCGCGGCTCGCCGGCTCGGTGTCGTAGATGAAGCCGGGGCGTTCGATGGCGGTGCCGGGGCTGGCTGCGAACGGCTGGCCGCTGGCCTGCGCGACGTGGTGCCAGTGGCCGGCGAGCTCGGTCGCGAAATGAGGCGCGATGACCTCGGTCGTGAACGGGCGCAGCCCGCCCACCATCAGCGCGAGCTGCAGCGGCGCGCTGTCCTGCGGGTCTTCGAGCAACTCGCCCAGCGGCCGTGCGAAGCCATAGCACCACGAGCACATCGGGTCGGCGACATAGATCAGGTTCATGGCGACCACTGTAGACCAATCCCCGGACTGAAGTACGCTCTCGCCTGGAGAACGAAAGTCAACGTGAAGACCCATCAGATCGAGATCCAGCGCGTCAAGGCGATGAACAACAGCCACGGGTTGATCCGTGTGCAAGTCGATGCGCTCGTGCAGGCCAGCGCGGCGGGTCGCGGCGACGGCGGCGATGCGGCGCCGTCTAGCGTGCTGACCATGAGCGAGGAAACGGCGCGCGTGATGCTGCTGCTGATCAAGAGCCAGCTCGCCGAGTTCGACAGCCGCAAGCCGCGCAGCCGGCGCGGCGACCGCTAGCGGTTCGATGGCGTCCACGCCGCGTCCGCCCGACGACGAGGTGCTGCATTTCGACGATGCGGCCGCCTGGGAGCGTTGGCTGAAGAAGGTGCACGCCAAGTCCGGCGGCGCGTGGCTGCGGATCGCGAAGCCGCGTGCCGAGCGCGCGTCGGTTCGCCATGCCGACGCACTCGAGGTTGCGCTGTGCTACGGCTGGATCGATGCGGTCAAGCGCAACGACGGACCGCATCATTGGCTGCAGCGTTTCACGCCACGCGCGGCGCGCAGCCTCTGGTCCAAGGTCAACCGCGAGAAGGCGCTCGCGCTGGTCGATGCCGGGCGCATGCAAGCGGCCGGACAGCGCGAGATCGACCGGGCACGCGCCGACGGGCGCTGGGATGCGGCCTACGACTCGGGCCGCGCCTCCACCGTGCCGGCCGATCTGCAGGCGGCGTTCGATGCGAATCAGAAAGCGGCCGCGTTCTTCGCGACGCTGGATTCGAGCAACCGCTATGCGGTGCTGTTTCGGCTGCAGACCGCGAAGCGGGCCGAGACACGCGAGCGGCGCCTGCGCCAGTTCGTTGAGATGCTGGCGCGCGGCGAGAAGCTGCACCCTTGACGGGCGCGCGCCGGCAAGCTCAGCTCTTGGCGCCGCTGCGCGCGCGCTGGATCAGGAAGTCCGCGACCTGCAGCGCCTGCGTCGGGCCGCCGGCCTGCGACGGCGAGGTCACGTAGCGGCCCTGCACCGCGAGCGACGGCACGCCGTCGATCTTGTAGTCGGCGGTCAGCTTCTTCGCGCGGGATACGCTGTTCGCGACGCCGAACGACTTCATCGCCTCGAGGAATTTCGCGCTGTCGCCGCCGTTCTTCGCGACCAGCGCGGCCACCTCGTTCGGCGAATCGAGCCGAGCGCGTTCGACGTGGATGGCCGCGAACACCTTGCGCTGCATCGTGTCGACCAGGCCCAGCGTCTCGAGCGCGTAGTAGGTGCGCTGCAGCAGTTCGGCGTTCATCAGGAACGGGACCGGCACGCGGCGGAACACCACGTCGGCCGGCAGCGATTTGACCCACGGCGCGAGGATGGGCTCGAACGCATTGCAGTGCGGGCAGGCGTACGA
>DATEFR010000686.1:0-5152 GCA_035280545.1 Burkholderiaceae bacterium
ACAGCGCGTACTCCTGCAGCAGGTTCTGAACCAGCCCCGCTCGCCCGGCCGAGGCCTTGCGGGCGCGAAGCGTTGCCGCCATGCGCGTTGCGAGTTCCTGGCTGCGGCGTGCCACGTCCGCCGGCATCCGCGCGAGCGGGAGCAGCGCTGCAACGGCTTCTGGTTCGGGTATCCGCGTGGCCTCTGTGATGGCACGGCGCAGCGGGGTGGCCGCTAGAGGGGAGGGCTGGAAGAACGGCGGATTCATCGATGTCTGCACCACGCTATGTGATGTTGCTGATGATCTTCACTTTGGCTAGAGTTTTGTTTCGAAGTTTCGAAACTCAATAGAGGAAAGTTCGTGTCATGAGTGACCTTCCCGATCTCGATCGCACGGATCGCCGCATCCTGCTGAACCTGCAGGACGACGGCCGCATGTCGAACCTGAAACTGGCGGAGGCGGTCTCGCTCTCGCCGACGGCCGTGCTGGCCCGCGTTCAGCGCCTGACGCGGGAGGGCTACATCGTGGGCTACCAGGCGCTGTTGAATCCCAAGCAGCTGGGCGCGCGCATGCTCGTGTTCGTCGAGGTCCTGCTGGATCGCACCACGCCGAACGTCTTCGATCAGTTCCGTGCCGCGGTCGAGGTTCATCCCGAGATCCTCGAATGCCACATGGTCGCCGGCGGGTTCGACTACCTGCTCAAGACGCGGGTGTCCGACATGGAGGCCTACCGGGTCTTTGCCGGCGGCGTGCTGTGGCAACTTCCCGGTGTCCGCGAGACGCGAACCTATGCCGTGATGGAGGAGGTGAAGTCCTCGAGCAAGCTGCACATCGTCGCTTGAGTGCGAGTCGCGATGTTGAGGCCGCGCCGCTGTAAGCCGATGCCGCGTTCCACGACTCATGCTCATCGCGATCCGGACCTGAAAGGGGTGCCGCAAATGAACGAAGCCAAGTTGCAGGAATTCATGGGCCGGCTGGTCATGGACATGGGCGGCGCCGCGCTGATGGCCAACGTGATCCTCGGCGAAGAGCTCGGCCTGTACCGCGCGATGGCCGACAGCCGTCCGGTGACACCGGAGGAATTGGCTCAGCGCACCGGCTGCAACGCACGCCTGTTGCGCGAGTGGCTGAGCGCGCAGGCCGCGAGTGGTTATGTCGAGCACGAAAGCGGGCATTTCCGACTGCCGCCGGAACAGGCGATGGCGCTGGCCGACGAGGATTCGCCGGTCTACGTGGCAGGCGGCGCCGTGGTGCTCGCCAGCATGTACCTGGATCGGGACAAGCTCGTGGCCGCGATGCGCGGCGATGGCGCGCTGTCGTGGGCCGATCACCATCCCTGCCTGTTCCACGGCACCGAACGTTTCTTCCGCCCGGGATACCGCGCGAACCTGGTGAGCACGTGGCTGCCGGCGCTCGATGGCGTCGTGCCCAAGCTCGAGCGAGGCGCGAAGGTGGCCGACATCGGCTGCGGTCATGGCGCGTCGACCATCCTGCTCGCGCAGGCCTTCCCGAAGTCCAGCTTCCACGGCTTCGACTTTCACGCGCCATCGATCGAGCAGGCGCGGCAACGCGCGGAGCAGGCGGGCGTCGACCGGCGCGTCAACTTCGCGCAGGCGAGTGCCCAGGAGTTCCCCGGCGACGGCTACGACCTCGTGTGCTTCTTCGACTGTCTGCACGACATGGGTGACCCCGTGGGCGCCGCGCGGCAAGCGCATGCGGCGCTGAAGCCCGGCGGCACCGTGCTGCTGGTGGAGCCCTACGCCAACGACGAACTCGACCAGAACCTCACGCCGGTCGGGCGGCTGTACTACGCAGCGTCCACCTGCATCTGCACACCCAACTCGTTGTCGCAGGCGGTGGGGCTGGGCCTGGGCGCGCAGGCCGGCGAGAAGCGGCTGCGGCATGTGTTCATGGAGGCCGGCTTCAACACCTTCCGGCGCGCGACCGAGACGCCGTTCAACTTGGTGCTCGAGGCGCGGAAGTAACCGGGTTCCTGCTCGACCCGCGACGCCGCTCCATCTCGTCCGCCGCACGCGCGAGAAAGATGCGGAAGACGGAATCGACCAGCATGTCGTCGCCGCGCGGGATGCGATCGAAGAAGGCCAGGTGGCCCAGGACGCGGCCGTCGCGTCCACGGACCGGCAGCCCGAGGTAAGCGGCATAGCCGCGCTCGCGCGGGAACATGCTCTCGAGGTCGTCGCGGTGGAAGCAGCTGCGCCCGTCCTGGATCACCTCTTCGCACGGCGTGCCCGCGAGCGCGAACTCGAAGTTCGGCACGTCGCCGTCCGCCGAGTTCCAGCACGCCAGCGTGCGCACGCGGGTCGGCGGGTCGTCCAGGCATTCGGCGATGAAGGCGAGGCTGACATCCAGCGCCCGCCCGAAGTTGCGTACCAGCGCCGGGAAAAACGCGTCGCCGTGCGCACCGGCCATGCCGTCGGCCAGCGCGTCCAGCACAGCCTGCAACCGCCGCACGCGCGTCACGTCGGTGTCCAGGCCGACGACGCGGTGGGCGCGCCCGTCCTCGCCGCGGATCGCGACGCCGCGTGACAGCACATGGCGCACGCCCCCGTCCTTGTGCATGAGCCGCAGATCGTGATCAAACGGCAGTGCGTCGCGGTCATCCAGATGCCGGCGCAGCGCCCGCTCGAAGGCCGTGCGATCCTCGGCGTGCACGCGCGCGAACCAGGCGTCGCGGTCGTCGCGGATCTCCTCGGCGTCGAAGCCCAGCATGCTCTTCCAGCGCGGCGACAGATGCACCCGGTCCGAGTCCAGGTCCCACTCCCACAGTCCGTCCTGGCTGCCGCGCAGCGCGAGCACGTAGCGCTGCTCGACGGCGCGCAGGTCCGCCTCGGCCGTGGCGCGAGCGGCCTCGCTGCGTTCGATCGCGGCGCGCTGCTGCTGCACGCAGCGCTCGAGCAGCGCGATGCGATCGGTGGGCACGGCGGATTCCGGCGTGGCGCTCGTCGATGCTGCAACCGGTTCGAGCGCGAGGCGCGCGCGCGCCGCGAGCGGCAGATCGAACAAGACCTGCGTGCCCACGCCCGGCGTGCTCGCCACGCGCAGCTCGCCGCCGTGCAGTTGCACCGCACGGCGCGCAATCGCGAGGCCCAGGCCACCATGCGGCGTCGCGGCTGAACCGGCGACGCGTTCGGTGCGGTCGTAGCGGTCGAACAGGCTCGACACCTCGTCGTCGGCGATTCCTTCGCCGGTGTCGCGCACGCTCACCTGCGCGCGCGTCGCTTCGCCGGTCAGCTCGATCGTGACCTGTCCGCCCGGCGGCGTGTGGCGCAGCGCGTTCTCCACCAGCGCGCTCAGCACCCGCTCGACGAGCGCGATGTCGGCGTGCACGGCGAGCGGCGCGGGGGTGACCGTGCACAGATCGACCTTGCGCCGCTGAGCGTCGGGCGCGTAGCGCTGCGCCACGTCGTGCAGCAACTCGGCAAGGGCGAAGTCCTCGGCAGCCAGGGGCGCTGCTTCGCCGTCGAGCTCGGCCAGTTGGAACAGATCGGCGACCAACCGTGCCAACCGCTCGGTCTGGCGCGCTGCGGTCTCGAGATAGTTGCGCTGCTCAGCCGGCTCGAGGCTGCCGTGCCGCAGCAGCAGCAACTCGAGATAGCCCTGCATGGACGCGAGCGGCGTGCGCAGATCGTGCGAGACGTTGGTCAGCAAATCGCGGCGCTGCGTCGCCAGCCGCTGGAGCGCGGCGAGCTGCTGCATCACGCGGGCGGACAAGCGCTCGATGCGATCGGCGAGGCGGCCGACGGCATCGCCGTCCGTGTCGGCGTCGGGCAGGTGCAGCGGCAACGCATAGCCGTTGCGCTCGAACGCGTCGACGGCCTCGACGACGCGCTGCAGCCGGGTCGCCAGGTCGCGAGCGGGATCGTCCATCGTCAGCCGCGCCGGTCGGCGAACTTGTAGCCCACGCCCCAGACCGTCTGCACGTGGTCGGGGTTCGCCGGATCGCGTTCGATCTTGTTGCGCAGCCGGTTGATGTGCGAGTTCACCGTGTGCTCGTAGCCGCTGTGCGTGTAGCCCCACACCTGGTCCAGCAGTTGCGCGCGCGTGAACACGCGGCCGGGGCTGCGCGCGAAGCACGCGAGCAGCTCGAACTCCTTGGCGGTGAGCTCGACCGGCTGGCCTGCGACGAGCACTTCGTGCCGCTGCAGGTCGATGCGCAGCCCGTCGGCCTCGATCACCTGCGTGGCCGGCGTCGCGGCGGCGGCGGCCGCAGCCGCCTGCACACGATCGGCGCGGCGGAACACGCCCTTCACACGCGCCGCGAGCTCGAGCATGCTGAAGGGCTTGGTGAGGTAGTCGTCCGCGCCGAGCTCGAGGCCGAGCACGCGGTCGAGCTCCGACGACTTCGCGGTGAGCATCAGGATGGGCGTGTGCCGCTCGCCGGCGCGCAGACGGCGGCAGATCTGCAGGCCGTCCATGCGCGGCAGCATCAGGTCGAGGATCACGAGGTCGTAGCGGCCCGTTTCGGCTTCGGCCAGCGCGGTGACGCCGTCGGCGATCAGACGGCTCTCGCAATCCAGCTCGGCGAGCTGCAGCGTGACGAGGCGGCCGATGTCCGGATCGTCTTCGACGACGAGCACGCGCCGGGTCATGTTGCATCCTCCTCGGTCAGCGGCGGCGCGGCGAACGACAGCGCGGCGAACGAGCCGAGCGCGAGATGGCGGCCGAGCGCCGCCGCCAGATCGAACGACGCCTCGACGCCCAGCGCGGCGATCGTCGCTTCCGCGAGCGTGCGACCCTCGCTCAGCGCCTCGAGCCAGCGCGCCTCGCCGGCCGACAGCAGCACGAACTCGATCTCGAGCCGGCGGCGCAGCACCAGCAACTGCACGCCGCCCTCGTCCAGCGAGAGCTGCTGCAGGGCCGCGGCCGCATCGATCGCATCGCGTTGATGCGCCTGCCAGATGCGCAGAACGGGATAGGGCGAGCTGACCAGGCGCGCGGCCGGCACGAGCTGCAACCCCAGCGAGAGCTGCTGCTCGGCCGGCACTACGGCGAGCCGCGCCGGTCGCAGCTGCGCGGCATCGGCCTCGTGGTAGACCTCGTGCCATGCCCACTCGAGCGTCGCGACATCCGCCAGGTACGGCAGCGCGGCGGCCGACGGCAGCTCGCGCAGCAATGCTGGCAGCTCGCGTCCGAAGCCATGCAGATTGCCGG
>DATEFR010000687.1:0-2217 GCA_035280545.1 Burkholderiaceae bacterium
TACCTGCGCAACGTGCGCGAGGCCGCGCAGCACATGGGGCAGCTGATCGACGACCTGCTGGCACTCTCGCGCGTCAAGCTCACCGAGATCCATCGCGCCGACGTGGACCTGAGCATGCTCGCCAGCCGCATCGCCGAGCGCTTGCGCAGCGCGTCGCCCGCCCGCAGCGGCCGCTTCTCGATCCAGAGCGGCGTGCGCGCGAACGGCGACGCGAACCTGTTGAGCGTGCTGCTCGAGAATCTGCTCGGCAACGCGTGGAAGTTCACGTCCAAGCGGCCGCATGCCGAGATCGCGTTCGCGTGCGAGATGCGCGACGGCGTGCCGACCTACTCGGTCCGCGACAACGGCGCCGGCTTCAACATGGCCCATGCATCGCGGCTGTTCGCCGCGTTCCAGCGCCTGCATTCGACGAGCGAATTCGAGGGCACCGGGATCGGGCTGGCGATCGTCCACCGCGTGGTCCGCCGGCACGATGGGCAGATCTGGGCCGAAGGCGAGGTCGACCGCGGCGCGACGCTCTACTTCACGCTGGGCGAAGGGTCGCACGCCTGATGACGGCCGAACGTGCGCCCGCCAAGTACCTGGCGCGCGTCCACATCCACCACGAGACCGACCTGGTCGTCGCACGGCGTCGCACTCGCGAAATCGCCGCGCATCAAGGTTTGTCCGCCGCCGAAGCCGAAGCGCTCGCGACGGCGGTCACCGAGATCGCGCGCAACATCGTCGTTCACGCCGGCAGCGGCGAGATGCACTTCGGCATCGTCGACCAGGCGACCCGGCGCGGCGTGGTCGTGACCGCGCGCGACACCGGGGCGGGCATCCCGTACATCGCCGATGCGATGCAGGATGGCTACTCGACCCGCGGCAGCCTGGGCTACGGCCTGCCCGGCGCACGGCGGCTCGTCGACGAGTTCGAGATCGAATCGACCGTGGGCGCCGGAACGACGGTCACGCTGCGGAAGTGGGCATCGGGCGATAGGCGCTGAACGCGGCACGGTGGACATCGGAGCGCGTTCGGTGTCTGATCGTGGCCCGCATTCGATGCCCGCTCCGAATGGACGACGCCGCTGCCATCCCTGCCGCGCACCTGCCCGACAGCGCCGCGCATGCGCCGCACCTGGCGCGCGACGCGGTGCCCGACGTCGAGGTCTGCATCGTCGGCAGCGGCTTCTCCGGGTTGGGCATGGCGATCCGGCTTCAGCGCGCCGGCATCGCGTCGTTCACGATCCTCGAGCAGGCCGGCGAGATCGGCGGCACCTGGCGCGACAACACCTACCCCGGCTGCGCCTGCGACATCCCCTCGCATCTGTACTCGCTGTCGTTCGCGGCCAAACACGACTGGTCGCGGCTGTATCCGACGCAGCCCGAACTGCGCGCGTACCTGCACGAGTGCGTGGCCCGCAACGGCCTCGCGGGCCGCATCCGGCTGGGCACGCGCCTGCTGGGCGCCGAATACGACGAAGCGAGCGGCCTGTGGCGCCTGCAGACCGCGGCCGCGCCGACGACGCGGACCGATGCGGCCGCTGAACCCACGTCCTTCACCGCGCGTTTTCTCGTCAGTGCGATCGGCGGCCTGAGCCGGCCGGCGATGCCTGCACTGCCGGGCATGGACTCGTTCGCCGGCCCGGCCTTCCATTCGGCACGCTGGGATCACACCGTCGATCTGCGCGGCAAGCGGGTCGCGGTGATCGGCACCGGCGCGAGCGCGGTCCAGTTCGTGCCCGAGATCGCGCCGCAGGTCGCGCAGCTCGACATCTACCAGCGGACCGCGCCGTGGGTGCTGCCCAAGATTGATCGCGCGATCGGTCCGCTAGAGCGCCGGGCGCTGCGTTCGCTGCCGGGCTATCGGCCATTGTTCCGCTGGTGGCTGTACTGGAAGCAGGAGGCCCTGGCGTTCGGCTTCACGGTCGACGTGCGGCTGCTGGCACGCGCCCGCACGCTGGGCTTGAAGCTGCTGCGCAGGCAAGTCGCGTCCGACGCGCTGCGCGCGAAGCTGACGCCCGACTACACGGCCGGCTGCAAACGCATCCTGATCTCGAACGACTACTACCCGGCGCTCGCGCGGCCCAACGTCGCACTGGTGACCGAGCCCATCCGCGCGATCACGCCACGCGGCGTGATCACCGACGACGGCATCGAGCACCCCGCCGACGCGATCGTCTACGGCACCGGCTTCCAGGCGACCGACCCGCTGGGCTCGCTGCGCATCGTCGGCCG
>DATEFR010000688.1:0-2566 GCA_035280545.1 Burkholderiaceae bacterium
TTGTTCGCCGACCTGTCGGCGACGATGCGCAACAACCGCTCGATGCGCTACCTGATCAACCCGCTGAACTCGTTCTTTGCGTTGGGCGTGCTGGCACACGAGTCGAACCAGAAACCGGCCGGTCCGCCGATCGTGATCGGCGAAACCGCGCGTGCCGATCACTTCGCGCTGAACGGCTACGCGCGGCCGACGAATCCGGAGCTCGCGAAGCTCTCCGTCGTCAGCTTCGCCGATGTCACCTCCTGTGGCACGAACACGGCGGCCTCGCTGCCGTGCATGTTCTCGCACCTCGGCAAACGCGGCTACGAATCGCGCTCTGGCGACTACGAAAACCTGCTCGATCTCGTGCAGCGCGCCGGCATGGCCGTGCTGTGGATCGACAACCAGGCCGGCTGCAAAGGCTTGTGCGACCGCGTGCCGCATGCCTACGCGGGCGAGCCGGTGCCCGGCGCTGGCAGCGGCGGTGCAGCGGCTGCGTCATCGCCATCGCCGGCCGCCACGACAACGCTCTGCGGCAGCGATGGCGAGTGCCTGGACGAAGCACTGCTGGTCGGCCTGGATGCGCGCCTGGCCGCCCTGCCCGCCGCGGCCCGCGAGCGCGGCGTGCTGATCGTGCTGCACCAGATGGGCAGCCACGGTCCGGCGTACGCCAAACGCTCGCCGAGCGACCGCAAACCGTTCGCACCCGAATGCACGACCAATGTGCTGCAGCAATGCGATCGCGATGCGCTCGTCAACGCGTACGACAACTCGATCACCTACACCGATCACGTGCTGGCCCAGGCGATCCGCTGGCTGCAGCAGCGCGAGCCGCAGTACGCACCGATGATGCTGTACGTGTCGGATCACGGCGAATCGCTGGGCGAGAACAACCTGTATCTGCACGGCCTGCCGTACGCGGTGGCGCCGCGCGAGCAGACCCATGTGCCGATGATTGCGTGGCTGCCTGCGGGGCCGCGGGCTGTGTCAGGACTGTCCATCGAATGCCTGGGCCGCGAGCGCGGCAAGTCGCTGAGCCACGACAACCTGTTCCACGTCACGCTGGGCGTGCTCGGCATCCGGGCGAGCGAATACCGGAACACGTTGGATGCGTTCGCGCCGTGCCGGGCGCCTTGAGCGCCAGGGCGGCCCTCGACAACGTCAATCGAACAGATCGGGCTGGCGACCGTCGGGCTCGTCGCGGCCAGTGCGCAGCACCGGCCGCTTGAAGCGCGTGAGGTCGAGCTCCACCCGATCGCGATTCAGCCCCAACCGCGCAACCGCTTTCGAAAAGCGCTGCGACAGCAGTTGCGCCCACACGCCCTCGCCGCGCATACGCTGGCCAAACGTTGCGTCGTAGTCCTTGCCGCCGCGCATTTCGCGAACGCGCGCCATCACGCGCGCCGCGCGATCCGGGTAGTGCTGATCCAGCCACTGCTGGAACAGCGGATTCACTTCCCACGGCAGCCGCAGCACGACGCTGAACGCGGCGCTCGCGCCCGCCTCGCTCGCGGCGGCCAGGATGCGTTCGAGCTCGGGCTCGTTGATGAACGGGATGATGGGTGAAACGCTGACGCCGACCGGCACGCCGGCTTTCGCGAGTGTCGCGATCGTCTGCAGCCGACGGTGCGGCGCCGCGGCGCGCGGCTCGAGGATGCGCGCGAGCTCCGGATCCAGCGACGTGACCGAGACATACACCGCGGCGAGCCGCCGCTCGGCCATCGGCACGACGAGGTCCAGATCGCGCTCGATGCCCGACGACTTGGTCACCAGCGAGAACGGGTGCTCGCACTCCGACAGCAACTCGATCACCGAGCGCGTGATGCGCAGCTTGCGCTCGATCGGCTGGTAGGCATCGGTCGCCGCGCCGATGTTCAGATGCCCCGGCTTGTATGCGCGCGACGCGAAGGTCTCGCGCAGCCGTTCGGCCGCATTGACCTTCGCGATGATGCGCGTCTCGAAGTCGAGACCCGGCGACATGTTGAGGTAGCTGTGCGTCGGCCGCGCGAAGCAGTAGATGCAGCCGTGCTCGCAGCCTCGGTACGGGTTGACCGAACGATCGAACGAGATATCCGGCGAGTCGTTGCGCGACAGGATCGACTTGACGCGCTCTTCGATGATCTGCGTCTGCGGCGCGATCTGCTCTTCGCTCGCGAGCTGCTCGAGGGTGCCCCACCCGTCGTCCTCGCGCTCGCTGGCCTGTTGTGCATAGCGGTGCTCGATGGCCCAGCCGGTACCGCGGCCCTTGCGCGCCTCAGCCTCGGGCATCTCGGGGCCGAGGCGGCGCGCATGCGGAACGTAGGGTTTGATCGGGATCGTCGGCATACTGTGAATATATACAGTACTCGACAACCTTTCCAGGGACCCTTTCAGCAGTCGGGCAAAGAAAAAGGGCGCGCCATCGGCACGCCCTTTTGTTCGCGAATCGCGATCGAGACGTCAACTCGATGACGCAGGCTTGGACGCGTTCTCGAGCTTGTCGCCACCCTTTTTGATCGCCTCGCCAGTCTTGCTGACACCGTGGCCGACGCCCTCGCCGGTCTTTTCGGCGCCGTGCTTGATCGCCTCGCCGGTTTTCTCGGCACCG
>DATEFR010000689.1:0-3787 GCA_035280545.1 Burkholderiaceae bacterium
CGGGCCGCACCGCGGAAGACGCCGCGGTCGCAACCGACCGCGTGACCGGCGCGGCTTCACCGGCCTCGGGCGCAAGCGCGACGAGCTGGCGCTCGGCATCGAGCCGCTGGCCGCGATCGAGCGAGGCCTCGGTCGCGCTCAGCGCGAGCCGGAAGGAAACCAGCGCGTCGGCCTTGCGGCCGGTCTGCGCATAGACGTGGGCGAGGTAGTAGCGCGCCCGCGCGTGGCCGGGCAACCGTTCGAGCGCGCTCAGGTACTCGTTCAGCGCGTTCTCGAGGCGCGGCACCGCGGCGTACTGGAAGTCGAGTCCGGCGCGGAAGTGCTGGTCCGCTTCGCGCCGGTCCAGCGTGTGCTTCGCGTAGTAGCCGATGCCGCCCAGCGCGAAGGCGGCCGCGCCCAGCAGCAGCGCGCGCCGCGTCGCGCGCGGCACGCCTCGCAGCGACGCGAACCACGATGCCCCGCTCGTCGAGCGCGCTGCGATGGCCGCGAGGCGTTGTCCGCGACGCCGCTCGATCTCGAGCAGCAGCGCCTGGAACGCCGCGTCATCGGCATCACCGTCCCAATCGAGCAGGTCCAGCGTGTGCAGCTGGCCAAAGCCCAGCGGCAGGTCGACCTCCTCGATGCGCACCGGCACCAGCTTGTCGGCACGCAGCGCCCAGGCACACTCGTCGCGCACGAAGGCCGAGCGCACCGAGTCCTGCGACCACAGGCCGACGACGACCGCGGCGCCGATCAGCTGGGCCTCGATCGCCGCGGCGAACTCGCTGCCGGGCACCAGATCGCGATCCCACCAGACGCGCAGCCGGTTCTCGACCAGCGCATCGGCAAGGCGCTGTGCCGCGCCGCGGTTCTCGCGCGCATAGCTGATGAAGACGTCGGTCGCGGCGGCGGGCTCGACCATGGTCGCGACCTCGACGACGGCCGGCTCAGCCGCCGGCCATCGCCTTCAGCTCCGCCAACAGGCTGCCCGCGGCGCGATGCTCCGGCGAACCCGCCTTGACCAGCGCACGGTACGGCTCGAGCGTGAAGCGCGCCTCGGTGTGCACCGAGTCCCACATCGAGGTCGCCGGCACGCGCGCCTTCAGGTCGCGCAGCTTCTCGACGATCGCGGCGACCTCGGCCGCGAGCCCGCCGGCGCATTCCGCCTCGAGCACGCGCAACTCGATCTGGCCAACGGCCGACCAGAAGTCGGGCTCGGCCTCGGCCGTCTGGCGCAGCGACTCGCGCACCTCCTGGAAGCGCGGCGCCGCGATCGCCGGCACTCGCTGGGCCAGCAGCGCCGCGCGCATCTCGCAGCTGATCGCATTCTTCGCCGGGTAGAAGAACAGGTGCGACGCGGCTTCACGGCGCGCCTCGGCCGCGGCGGCGGCATAGTGCCCGATCGCGCTCGCCAGCGCCTGCTCCGCGGGGGCGTTGCGATGCGCCTCGAACTCGATCATCGTCAAGCGCTTGTACGCCGAGCCGAGCAGCGCGGCGCGCTCTATCGTCGGCCGCAGCGCCGCCAATGATTCGAGCTGGCGGATGCCGGCCGTCACGTCGGCATGCGCCTGCTGGGCATCGTCCGCCTTCTCGCCGCGCCGCACGAGCTGATTGGCCAGCGCCTCGGCCGCCTTGAACGATGCGCTCGCGTCCTCGGCGCCCAGCGCCTTCGTGTACCACTCGATCGCCTTGTCGGCATCGCCGGTCGCGGTGTAGGCGACGCCGAACGCCTCGGCCACCGCGCCCATCGCGCCCCACAGCGGCGCGAACTCCGATTCGAGATAGCGCACCTTGTCGAGCTGCGCCGTCGGCTGCGTGCCGGGCCGCGGCTTCGAGTAGCGTGCCGCGATCGCGATGTTCTCGAGCGCAAGCGTCAGCGTCACCGGCGATGCGATGCCGGCGAACTGCTCGCCGGCCGGCACCACCGGCCGTTGCGCGTCGCCGACCTGGCGTTGCCAATGCCAGTCGGGGTCGCCGTAGCACTGGTACGCGGCCCAGGTGTTGCCCTGAGGGCTCGCCTTCCATGCCGCATTGCGTGCGGCCGCGACGGCTTCGATGAAACGTGCACCGCCGAGCAGCGCGCCATAGAACGTCGTCGCGAACTGCTCGGCCGGCCCGTCCTCGACGGCCCAGCCCGCCGCGATCACGCAGCGCACGCCGACGCGGATCAGCTCCTCGGCGATGTTCGCGGCGAACACGGCGCGGTCGTACGGCGTCGCGGCCAGCACGCTCTGCGCATCACGCCCCGCGAGGTGGCAGCAGTTCAGGAACACGAGCTCGGGCACGACCCGCATCGCCCGCACTTCGTTCGCGCCGAGGAAAGTGTCGGCGCCCGACAGCACGACACCGCCGTCGGCGCGCGGCGCACCGTGGCCGGCGATGTGGATCACGCGGTAGGCGCGTTCGAACAGCGCGTTGATGATGGTCTGCGCATCGTCGCCGTTGGCGAGCAGCCTGACGCGCTCGGCCGCGAGGCCGACATCGGGCAGCGCGAGCCGCCGCGCGACCGCGATCGCCTCGGCGCGCGCACCGGGCAGCGGCGGGTAGATGGCCGGATCGCTGGCCGGCTCGCCGATCACGAGCACGCAGTCGTCGGTGCTCGCGTCGCGTGCATGGTCGCGGAAGTTCTCGACCCGCAGCTTGCGCAGCAGCTTGCTGCGGATCGCCCACGGGCGCTGGTCGCCGGATTGCGGATCGGGGTTGGTGTCCAGCAGTTCCCACGGGATCACCGCGGTGCCGGCATCGAGCTCGATCAACATCTCGCTGGTGCCGCCGAGGAACGGCTCCATCTCGACCGGCACCAGCAGGTTGAACAGCGTGCGGCCGATCAGCGGGTCGCGGTTCGCATCGTTCGAGGCCTTCAGCACCAGCTCCTTCAGCAGCGAGCCCTGCGCACGCTGCGCGCGCACCTCGGTGCGGGCGCGGCGCGTGTCCAGCGTGTAGCTGATGCAGCGCTGCGCCGGCGCCGCGCTCAGGTCGACGGTCAGCGCGCTGATGAAGTCGTAGGCCGCGCCGCGGTAGCTCGAGTCGAGCGAGCGCCGCAGCGCGCCGGCGCCGTGCTGCACCTTGCCGAGCACGCGCACGCGGTTCGGCGACGTGGTCTCCAGCAGTTGCAGCGCGCGCCACGCGTCGGCGGCGCGCTCGAGGAACAGCTCGACGAACGTGAGCTGGCCGAGCTGCGGCCAGGCGCTTTCCTGCAGCTTCGCGTTCGCCTCGAGCGCGCCCTGCGCGATCAGCTGCGCCGCGGTGCCGGCCGAGATGCCGGTGCCGCCGCTGCCGATCAGCGCCGCGGCCATCTCGAATTCGACGACGCCGCCGCCACCCTGTTCGGCCACGCGCTGCGCATACGCCAGCACGGCCTGGCGCACCGTGTAGACGAGGTCGACGGCGCGCAGCTTGCCCTCTTCGCCGAGCCCGGCGACGATCGCGGCGCTGGGGCGCGCCAGGTCGAACACGTTGTCCGGGTCTTCGCGCCGGTTGTCGAAGATCTGATGCGAGCCGGGCGCGTCGGGGTACAGCCCGGTCGCGAGCGAGCGGCTCATCGCCTGCGCGACCAGGCCATCGACCACGTCTTCGGTTCCGGTCAGCAGCAGCGCGCGGTAGTGGCCGATCAGCAGCGGCTGGCGGATGAACTTCAGGTCGCCGTTCAGCACACCCACCCGCAGCGCGGCACCCTTGACGCGGCGCCCGGCGGCATCGGGCAGCTCGTGGCCCAGGCCGAACACATCGCCCGGAACGGAAGGCGGCACGAATGCACCGAGGCCGCGCGACGGGCGGCTGCGTAGCGCCGCGGCGGCGGCCGGTGCCG
>DATEFR010000690.1:0-2103 GCA_035280545.1 Burkholderiaceae bacterium
CGGTGCCGACGTGATCAAGGTCGAACGCGCCGGCGAGGGCGATGCGACGCGCGGCCAGCTGCGCGACATCCCCGATGCGGACAGCCTCTACTTCACGATGCTGAACCACAACAAGCGCTCGATCACGATCGACACCAAGAAACCCAAGGGCAAGGAGGTGCTGGAGACGCTGATCAGGCAGTGCGACGTGCTGGTCGAGAACTTCGCGCCGGGCGCGCTCGACCGCATGGGCTTCAGCTGGGAGCGCATCCACGAGCTGAACCCGAAGATGGTGGTCGCCTCGGTCAAGGGTTTCGGCCCCGGCCGCTACGAGGACTGCAAGGTCTACGAGAACGTCGCCCAGTGTGCGGGCGGCTCGGCCTCGACCAGCGGCTTCGACGACGGCCCGCCGATGGTGACCGGCGCGCAGATCGGCGACAGCGGCACCGGGCTGCACCTCGCGCTCGGCATCCTCGCCGCGCTGCTGCAGCGCCACAACACCGGCCGTGGCCAGAAGGTGCTCGCGCCGATGCAGGACGCGGTGCTGAACCTGTGCCGCGTCAAGCTGCGCGACCAGCAGCGGCTAGCACGCACGCACACGATGCACGAGTACCCGCAGTATCCGGACGGCAAGTTCGGCGATGCGGTGCCGCGTGCCGGCAACGCCTCCGGCGGCGGGCAGCCCGGCTCGATCCTGAAATGCAAGGGCTGGGAGACCGACCCGAACGCCTACATCTACTTCATCACGCAGTCGGGCGTGTGGCCGGCGGTGTGCAAGGTGATCGGCGAGGAAGACTGGATCACCGACGAGGCCTTCGCCACGCCGGCGGCGCGCCTGCTGCACCTGAAGCCGATCTTCAAGCGCATCGAGCAGTGGACGATGACGAAGACCAAGTTCGAGGCGATGGACATCCTGAACCAGTACGACATCCCGTGCGGGCCTATCCTGTCGATGAAGGAGATCGCCGAGGACCAGGACCTGCGCAAGAGCGGCACCGTCGTCGAGGTCGACCACCCGGTGCGCGGCAAGTACCTGACGGTGGGCAACCCGATCAAGATGTCCGACAGCCCGACCCACGTGACGCGCTCGCCGCTGCTGGGCGAGCACACCGAGGAGGTGCTGGGCCAGCTCGGCTACAGCCGCGCGCAGATTGACGCGCTGCGCGAAGAGAAGGTGATCTGATGAACCAGATGGTGATCCCGATCGCGGTGCTCGAGAGCACCAAGCAGCGCAAGCGCGAAAAGCCCAAAGGCCGGCGCGTGGCCCCGGAAGCGCTCGCGCAGGTGCAGGCGTTGCTCGGCGACGCGTCGCGCCAGCGCGACCTGCTGATCGAGCACCTGCACAAGATCCAGGACGCGTACGGGCACCTGTCGGCCGCGCACCTCGCGGCGCTCGCGCAGGAGATGAAGCTCGCGCAGACCGAGGTCTACGAGGTCGCGAGCTTCTATCACCACTTCGACATCGTGAAGGAAGGCGAGGCCGCGCCGGCCGCGCTGACGGTGCGCGTGTGCGACGGCCTGTCGTGCGAGATGGCCGGTGCGAAGGACCTGCTCGCGAAGCTGCCGGCCCTGCTGGGCAAGGAGGTCCGCGTGATCGCCGCGCCGTGCATCGGCCGCTGCGAGCAGGCGCCGGCGGTCGCGGTCGGGCAGAACCCGGTGCCGCGTGCGAGCTGCGACGCGGTGGTCGAGACCGTGAAGGCGAACGCCGTGAAGGACGAGCCGAGCGGCTACATCGACCTGGCGGCCTACCGCGCGCAGGGCGGCTATGCGCTGTTGAAGGACTGCGTCTCGGGCACGCGCGACGTCGAGTCCATCATCAAGACGCTGGAGGACTCGGGGCTGCGCGGCCTCGGCGGCGCCGGCTTCCCGGCCGGGCGCAAGTGGCGCATCGTGCGCGGCGAGACTGGCCCGCGCCTGATGGCCGTCAACATCGACGAAGGCGAGCCCGGCACCTTCAAGGACCGCGTGCTGCTCGAGCGCGACCCGCACCGCTTCCTCGAAGGCATGCTGATCGCCGCCTGGGCGGTCGGCATCGAGACCATCTACGTCTACCTGCGCGACGAATACCACGGCTGCCGCGCGCTGCTCGAGCGCGAGCTCGCGAAGCTGAAGGCCGACGCGCCG
>DATEFR010000691.1:0-23336 GCA_035280545.1 Burkholderiaceae bacterium
CGCGCCACCTCAAGGAAGCCAAGCCGCGCGTGATCCTGTTCGACACGCTGATGGGCAAGGGCGTGCCCTTCCTCGAGAAGCGCGAGAAGAACCACTTCATTCGCGTCGATCCGCCGGAGTGGCAGCAGGCCATCGAAGTGCTCGACCAATCGCAAACCGAAGGAGCCACGGCATGAGTGCCCGCGTCGCAGAGAAGAAGCCGCGCCTGACCACGTCGGCGATGATCGCCTCGATCGCCGCCGAAGGTCAGCGCGTGAAGGCCGCGCCGTTCGGCAAGGCGCTGGTCGAACTGGGCGCACAACGGCCTGACGTCGTCGGCCTGTCGGCGGACCTGGCCAAGTACACGGACCTGCACCTGTTCGCCCAGGCGTATCCGGAGCGCTTCCACCAGATGGGCATGGCCGAGCAGCTGCTGATGGCGGCTGCGGGCGGCATGGCGAAAGAAGGCCTGGTTCCGTTCGCGACCACCTACGCCGTGTTCGGCACGCGTCGTGCCTATGACTTCATCCATCAGGTCATCGCGGAAGAGAACCTGAACGTCAAGATGTGCTGCGCATTGCCCGGCCTGACCACCGGCTACGGCCCCAGCCATCAGGCGACCGAAGACATCGCGATGATGCGCGGGATCCCGGGGCTCACGATCGTCGACCCCTGCGATGCGCTCGACATCGAGCAAGCCGTGCCGCAGATCGCGGCGCACCCGGGCCCGGTCTACATGCGGCTGCTGCGCGGCAACGTGCCGCTGGTGCTCGACGAGTACGGCTACGAGTTCGAGCTCGGCAAGGCCAAGCTGCTGCGCGACGGCAACGACGTGCTGTTCGTCTCGAGCGGCTTCATGACGATGCGCGCGCTCGAAGTGGCGCAGGCACTTGCCGCCGACAACGTCGACGTCGCGGTGCTGCACTGCCCGACGATCAAGCCGCTGGACGAGGCCGCGATCCTCGAGGCCGTGCGCTACAAGCACCGCCTCGTGGTCGTCGCCGAAAACCATTCCGTGATCGGCGGCCTGGGCGAAGCCGTGGCGAGCGCGCTGCTGCGTCATCGCGTGCAGCCGGCAGGCTTCCAACTGGCCGGATTGCCCGATGCGTTCCTCGATGCCGGCGCGCTGCCCACGCTGCACGACCGCTATGGCATCAGCACGGACGCGCTGGCCAAGCGTGTCAAGGGTTGGCTTGGCTGAGTCGCCCGAAGTACCCCCAACCAACCTCGCCTCACTCGGAGAAATCGACATGCTTCTCGCTGACAAAGTTGCCCTCGTCACCGGCGGCGCCGGTTTGAACGGCCTCGGATTCGCCACCGCCAAGATGCTCGCCTCGCAAGGTGCGCGCGTGGTGATCCTCGACCTGGAACGTGCCGACCCGGCCGGTGCGGCCGCGAAGCTGGGCGCGCAGCACATCGGCCTGGTCGCCGACGTCACGGACAAGGCTTCATGCGATCGCGCGGCCAGGGCGGTCGTCCAGCAATGCGGACGGATCGACATCCTGGTCAACAACGCCGGCATCACGCAGCCTCGCAAGTTCGTCGACATCACCGCAGCGGACTACGACGCGGTGCTCGATGTCAGCCTGCGCGGCACGCTCTACATGTCGCAGGCCGTGCTGCCGACCATGCGTGCGGCGAAGAGCGGCTCCATCGTCTGCATCTCGTCGGTCTCCGCGCAGCGTGGCGGCGGCATTCTCGGCGGCCCGCATTACTCGGCCGCGAAGGCCGGCGTGCTGGGCCTGGCGCGTGCCCTGGCGCGCGAGGCCGGCATCGACGGCATCCGCGTCAACTGCGTGACACCGGGCCTGATCGCCACCGACATCAACAAGGGCCTGATTCCAGACGACCGCATGCAGGGCATCCTGGACCAGATCCCGCTGAATCGCATCGGCGAACCGAACGACGTCGCCGGCGCCGTGGTGTTCCTGGCCAGCCCGCTCGCGAAGTACTGCACCGGCGTCACGCTGGACGTGAACGGCGGCATGTTGATTCACTGATTGCACGCGATCCAAACACACCGGAGACCCGCCATGACCCAGACCAAGCCCTTCGGCCTGACGCGCCGCCAAGCCCTGACCGGCGCAGCCGCGCTGCCGCTGGTCACGATCCTGCCGCGCCGCGCCGATGCGGCCGAGTTCACCTACAAGCTCGCGACCGGGCAGGACCCCACTCACCCGGTCAACAAGCGCGCCCAAGAGGCGATCGATCGCATCAAGGCCGCCACCAACGGCCGGTTGGAAATCCGCCTGTTCCCGGCCAACCAGCTCGGCTCCGATACCGACCTGTTGTCGCAGGTACGCAATGGCGGCGTCGAATTCTTCAACCAGGCGAGCTCGGTTCTGTCCACGTTGGTGCCGGCGGCCGGCATCGTCAACACGGGCTTTGCGTTCAGCGACAGCGACCAGGTCTGGAGAGCCATGGACGGCGGCCTGGGCAAGTACGTGCGTGCGCAGATCGAGAAAGTGGGCCTGACGACGATGTCGCGACCGTGGGAGAACGGCTTTCGCCAGATCACGACCTCGACCAAGCCGATCAACTCGCCCGACGACCTGAAGGGCCTGAAGCTGCGCGTGCCTGCGGCGCCGATGTTGTCGACCTTGTTCGCCGCGCTCGGCGCCAGCCCGGCGCCCATCAATTTCAACGAGGTGTATTCGGCGCTGCAGACCAAGCTGGTCGAAGGGCAGGAGAACCCGCTGGCCATCATCGCCACGGCGCGCCTGTACGAAGTGCAGAAGTACTGCGCGCTGACGAACCATGTTTGGGATGCGTACTGGATCCTCGGCAATCGCAAGGCCGTCGATCGCTTGCCGAAGGACCTGCAGGAGATCGTGTTCCGAGAATTCGACAAGTCCGCAGGCGACGAGCGCGCCGACATCGCCGCACTGAGCAAGTCGCTGCGTGCCGACCTGACCGCGAAGGGCCTGCAGTTCGTCGAGGTGGACAAGAAGGTCTTCAAGGTCGCACTGGCGAAGACGAGCTTCTACAAGGACTGGCGCGCCAAGTTCGGTGAGGAAGCCTGGAAGCTGCTCGAAGAGGGCGCTGGCTCCTTGGCCTGATCGCGGATTGGAGAACCTTTGCCCATGTCCAACCCCAAACCCTCGGAACTCTGCAACGCCATCCGCTTCCTCGCCATCGACGCCATCGTGCGCGCGGGCGAGGGGCATCAAGGCGTACCGCTGGGCATGGCCGAGATCGCGACGGCGCTCTACACGCGCCACCTGAAGTTCATGGCCGGCGATCCCACGTGGCCCGATCGCGACCGCGTCGTCCTCTCCAACGGGCATGGCTCGATGCTGCTCTATGCGCTGCTGCATCTGACCGGGTACGAAAACTTTCCGATCGAGGAGATCAAGCACTTCCGCGAACTCGGCGCGCACTGCGAAGGACACCCCGAGATCGATGCGGCGAGCGGCATCGAAGTGACGACCGGGCCGCTGGGCCAAGGCATCGCCAATGCCCTGGGCATGGCCGTCGCCGAGGCCTATCTCGCAGCGCGCTTCGGCCCGGACTTGGTGGACCATCGCACCTACGCCTTCGTCGGCGACGGTTGCCTGCAGGAAGGCGTCGGCCAGGAGATGATCTCGCTCGCCGGTCACTTGCGCCTGGGCAAGCTGACGCTGCTTTGGGATGACAACCGCATCACCGATGACGGCAGCACCGAGTTGTCGATCAGCGAGAACGTGGCCGAGCGCTTCCGCGTTGCCGGGTGGCATGTGATCGAGGTCGACGGGCATGACCTCGAGGCGGTGTCGGCGGCGCTGACGGCGACCAAGGCCGATCCGCGGCCGTCGATGATCGCCTGTCGCACCGTGATCGCGAAGGGACTTGCGCGCTTGCAGGGTCAACGCGGCGGCCACAGCGCGCGATTGCACCCCGAGGACGCGGACACCGCGCGGCGCGAGCTCGATTGGCCGCACGCGCCATTCGAGACACCGACACCGGTACTCGATGCCTGGCGCGAGGCCGGCCGCCGCAGCGCGGGCGACCACGGCGCATGGCTTGCGCGCCACGCGACGTTGCCTGCCGCCCAGCGAGCCGAATTCGATCGAGTCATGGCGGGAGAATTGCCGCCAGGATGGCGTGACGTGCTGCTGGCGTACAAGCGGCGTGCCGTCGATGTCGCCGACGCGCCGGGCGGCATCATGATCTCGGCGGAGATCAACGATCGCCTGAACGACGTGCTGCCCGAACGCATGGTGGCCTGCGCCGACCTCGAAGCGCCGACCAACCACAAGCGGCGCTTGAAGGCATTCACCGCCGATGACCGCAGCGGCGCCTACGTGCATTGCGGCGTACGCGAGCACTTGATGGGCTCGATGGCCAACGGCATGGCCGCGCACGGCGGCGTGCTGCCGCTGGCGGTCACCTACCTGGCCTTCTCGGACTATGAACGCCCGGCCATGCGCATGGCGGCATTGATGGGGCTCCCCGTCAAGTTCGTGTTCAGCCACGACTCGATCGGCGTCGGCAAGAACGGGCCGACGCACCAGCCGGTGGAGATCCTCGCGTCGCTGCGCGCGATGCCCAACATGCTGGTCCTGCGGCCGGCGGACGCGATCGAAGCGGCCGAATGCTGGGAGATCGCCCTCGAGCATCGCAGCGGCCCGTCGACACTGGTCTTTGCGCGTCAGGCCCTTCCCTTGGTGCGCAGCACCCACGTGCCCGACAACCTCTCGCGTCGCGGCGCCTACGTGCTCGCCGACGCGCAGGGCGCTCGTGCCGTGACGCTGCTGGCGACCGGATCGGAGGTCACGATCGCGCTCGAGGCGCGCCGGCGGCTTCAGGCCGAAGGCATCCCGACGGCGGTGATTTCCATGCCCTGCTGCGAGCGATTCGACGCGCAGGACGACGCCTATCGCGCCCAGGTGCTGAAGCCCGGTTCGGTGCGGATCGCCATCGAAGCGGCCGTGCGCTTCGGCTGGGACCGCTACCTGGGCGAACGCGGCGGCTTCATCGGCATGACCGGCTTCGGCGCGTCCGGCCCGGCCGACGCCTTGTACGAGAAATTCGGCATCACAGCGTCGGCGGTCGTCGACGAGGCCAGGCGCCTCCTGAAGAAACACAACTGAACCGCGAGCTCTCCCCATGCACAGAATCGTTTTCCTCGACCGCTCCACGATCGCGCCGCAGATCCGCCTGCGCCCACCGGCCTTCGATCACCAGATGATCGCGCACGAGACCACGTCCCCCGACGAGGTCGGCGCGCGGCTGGAGGGTGCGAGCATCGCCATCACGAACAAGGTTCCCATCACGGCGGCCACGCTGGAACGACTGCCCGGTCTGCGGCTCATCGCCGTGGCCGCGACCGGCACCGACTGCGTCGACAAGGCTGCGTGCCAGGCACGCGGCGTCGCCGTGGTGAACATCCGCGGCTATGCGCTCAACACGGTCCCCGAGCATGCCTTCGCGCTCATGCTGGCGCTGCGCCGCAACCTCGTCGCGTACCGTGAGTCCGTGCTGCGCGGGCGCTGGCAGGAGTCCGGGCAGTTCTGCTTCTTCGATCACCCGATCCGTGACCTCGCGGGCGCTCGCCTCGGCATCATCGGCGAAGGCGTGCTCGGCCAGCGCGTCGCGCAGATTGCACGCGCCTTCGGCATGGTCCCGATGTTCGCGGCCCACAAGGGCAGGAGCGGGCTGGGGCCGCTGTACACGCCGTGGCAGGAAGTCCTGGAGACCAGCGACATCATCACGCTGCATTCGCCGTTGACCAAGGAAACGCGCGGCATGCTCGGGATGCCGGAGTTCGAGGCGATGAGGCGGCGCCCGATCATCGTCAACACCGCGCGCGGCGGTCTGGTGGACGAGGCTGCACTCGTTCGTGCGCTCGATGCGGGCTTGGTGAGCGGCGCGGGCTTCGACGTGGTCGACGGCGAGCCCCCGGCGGCCGACAACCCGCTGATGCGGGCGGCCTCGCGTCACAACGTCATCCTGACCCCGCATGTGGCGTGGGCCTCCGACGAGGCCCAGCAGGCGCTCGCCGATCAGCTGATGGACAACATCGAAAGTTTCGTCGGCGGCCGCCCGACGAACCTGGTTCAAGGTGCGTATTGAGGCAGGATCGCGTGAATTTTGGTAGGCCGTGCTGGGCTCGAACCAGCGACCAAAGGATTATGAGTCCTCTGCTCTGACCAACTGAGCTAACGGCCCGTCAGCCCGCGATTGTAGGCACCGCGTGGCCGCTACTTCGTGCTCAGCGCGTTGGTCACCAGGCGCGACGTGATGTCGACGATCTGGATCATGCGGTCGTACGCCATGCGGGTCGGGCCGATCACGCCCAGCGTGCCGACGACCTGGCCGTCGACCTCGTACGGCGCCGACACGATCGAGAGCTCCTCGAACGGCACGACCTGGCTTTCACCGCCGATGTAGATGCGCACGCCCTCGGCTCGGCTGCTGACGTCGAGCAGGCGCATCAGCTGCGTCTTGTGCTCGAACAGGTCGAAGAGCTTGCGCAAGGAGCTCATGTCGCCCGACAGATCCTGCACCGCGAGCAGGTTGCGCTCGCCCGAGATCACGACTTGCTCCTGGCTGCTCGCATGCGCTTCGCTGCCGGCCTGCACCGCCGCCTGCATCAGCGTCGCGATCTCGCTGCGCAATGCATCGACCTCGGTCTTCAGCCGTTCGCGCACCGCTTCTATCGTCAGCCCCGCGTAGTGCGCGGTCAGGAAGTTGCTCGCTTCCTGCAGTTGCGGCTGGGTGTAGTCCTGCGCGGTGAAGATCACGCGGTTCTGAACGTCGCCGTCGGGCGCCACCAGAATCACGAGCACGCGGCGCTCCAACAGGCGCATGAACTCGATGTGGTGGAACACGCTGGCCTTGCGCGGCGCGGTGATCACGCCGACGAAGCTCGACAGGTTCGACAGCAGCTGCGCCGCGTTCGCGATCACGCGCTGCGGCTGGTCCGGCGGCAGCTGCGGCTCGGGCGCCGCCATGGCCGAGACCGAACGCGCCGTCAGCATCGTGTCGACGAACAGGCGATAGCCGCGCGCGGTCGGGATGCGGCCGGCACTGGTGTGCGGGCTCGCGATCAGGCCGAGGTCTTCGAGATCGGCCATCACGTTGCGTATCGTCGCCGGCGACAGCTCGAGCCCGCTGGCACGCGACAGCGTGCGCGAGCCGACCGGCTGGCCGTCGGCGATGTAGCGCTCGACCAGCGTCTTCAGCAGGGTTTTGGCGCGCTCGTCCAACATGTCGTCATTGTAATTTCGGCCTCGTTCCATGCGGGCTTCGCGTCGAATCGCTGTGGTGTAATCCCGCGCATGGTGAGCCGATTCCGTCACGCTGCGCTCGTAGGCAAGTACCAGGCTGAAGGCATCCGCGGCGTGCTCGAGGAGATCGCCAACTTCCTGGCGCGTCAGGGGCTGGAGGTGTCGCTGGAGCGGCAGACGGCGCTGGCCACCGGCATCGAAGGCTATCGCGCGTTGACGCCCGACGAGCTCGGCCGCGAGTGCGATCTGGCGGTGGTCGTCGGCGGCGACGGCACGATGCTGGGCATCGCGCGCCAGCTCTCGCGCCACGGCACGCCGCTGGTCGGCATCAACCAGGGCCGGCTCGGCTTCATCACCGACGTCAACGTCGGCCAGTACGAGCAGGCGCTGGCGCCGATGATCGCCGGCGACTACGAGGAAGAGCGCCGCACGATGCTCGAAGGCGGCGTCTGGCGCGACGGCCAGAGCATCTTCGAGGGCTTCGCGATGAACGACGTGGTCGTGAGCCGCGGCGCGAGCTCCAGCATGGTCGAGATCAAGGTCGACATCGGCCCGGAATTCGTCGCGAACTTCCGCTCCGATGGCTTGATCATCGGCTCGCCGACCGGCTCGACTGCGTATGCGCTGTCCGCCGGCGGGCCCATCCTGCACCCGGCGATCGGCGGCTGGGTGCTGGTGCCGATCGCGCCGCACGACCTGTCGAACCGCCCCATCGTGCTGCCCGATACGGTCGAGATCGGCATCGAGATCGTCGCCGGCCGCGAGGCCAGCGTCAGCTTCGACATGCAGTCGCTCGCGAGCCTGCTGCACGGGGACCGCATCGTCGTGCGGCGTTCGGCGCACCAGGTGCGCTTCCTGCACCCGCGCGGCTGGAGCTATTACGCAACGCTGCGGCGCAAGCTGCACTGGAACTCGGGCGTGAACTGATACACCGATGCTGCGCCGTCTCTCTCTTCGCGATTTCGTGATCGTCGACTCGCTCGAGGTCGATTTCGACACCGGCTTCTCGGTGCTGACCGGCGAGACCGGCGCCGGCAAGTCCATCCTGGTCGATGCGCTGCAGCTCGCGTTGGGCAGCCGCGGCGATGCCGGCGTGGTGCGCGAGGGCGCGGCACGCACCGAGATCAGTGCGGAATTCGATGCGCCGCCGGCGCTCGCCGCGTGGCTGGCCGACGCAGGGTTCGCCGGCGATGAAACCGACGGCGACGCGTCGGACGCCGCCTTGCTGCTGCGCCGAACCATCGATGCGCAGGGCAAGAGCCGCGCGTGGATCAACGGCAGCCCGGCGACGATCGCGCAGCTGCGCGAAGCCGCCGACGCGCTGGTCGATATCCACGGCCAGCACGCCTGGCAGAGCCTGACGCGGCCCGCCGCGGTACGCGGGCTGCTCGACGGTTATGCCGGCGTCGACACCGCACCGCTCGCGCTGCGTTGGGCCGAATGGAAGCGTGCGGCCGAGGCGCTGGCCAGTGCACGCGCCTCGCAGGCCGACCTGGAGCGCGAACGCGAGCGCCTGGCCTGGCAGATCGGCGAAATCGACAAGCTCGCACCGGGCGCCGGCGAGTGGGACGAGCTCGAGGCCGAGCACAAGAAACTCGCCAACGCGCAGACCTTGATCGATGCAGCGCGCACGGCACTCGATGCAATCGCCGAAGCCGACGACAACGCCGAGGCCTTGATCGGCCGCGCGTCGCATGCGCTCGAGCAGGTCGCGTCGTTCGACGCGCAGCTCGCGTCGACGATCGCGGTGCTGCAAGGCGCCCAGGCCGAGCTGCAGGACGCATCGCACACGCTCGCGAGCTACCTGAACCACACCGAGCTCGAACCGCAGCGGCTGCAGGCGCTGGACGAACGGCTCGCCGCGTGGATGAGCCTGGCGCGGCGCTACCGCCGTCCGCCGGCCGAGCTGCCGGCACTGCTCGCGCAGTGGAAGACCGAGCTGCGCGCCCTCGACGCCGCGGCCGACCTCGAGGGGCTGCAGCGCGCGAGCGACGCCGCGCTGGGCGAATTCCAGGCCGAAGCGAAAGCGGTCAGCGCCGCGCGCCGCGCCGGAGCGCCGAAGCTCGCGTCGGCCGTGACGCAGGCGATGCAGCAGCTGGGCATGGCCGGCGGGCGTTTCGAGATCGCGCTGCTCGCGCAGGAGGCGCCGCAGTCGTTCGGCCTGGAGTCGGCCGAGTTCCTGGTCGCGGGCCACGCGGGCAGCACGCCGCGGCCGCTCGCCAAGGTCGCATCGGGCGGGGAGTTGTCGCGCATCGCGCTGGCGATCGCGGTCACGACCTGCACGGTCGCCGGCGGCAATGCCGCGGCTGCGGCCGGCACGCTGATCTTCGACGAGATCGACGCCGGCGTCGGCGGCGCGGTCGCCGAGACGGTGGGCCGGCTGATGAAGCAGCTCGGTCGCGATCGCCAGGTGCTGGCGGTCACGCACCTGCCGCAGGTCGCGGCCTGCGCGGATCACCATTTTGTCGTGGCCAAGCAGGCCCAAGGCGGCCGCACCACCAGCAGCGTGCACGGCGTGAGCGGCGAGGTGCGTGTCGCCGAGATCGCGCGTATGCTGGGTGGCGAGCGCCTGTCGAACACCAGCCTTGCGCACGCGCAGGAGATGCTGTCGGTCGGTGCGGTGCCCGCAACGCCCGTCCGGTCATCCGCATCGACGCGGCCGCGCAAACGCCCGTGAATCGACCGAGACAACAACACCCACCATTCGCAGCCCGAACGTCATCGGCAGTAGTACGGACGGCATGAATCCTCACGGCAACGGCTCACCCCGCGATCTGGACGTCGGCGCAGCCACGATCCCCGCTCCGCTCGATCCCGGGATCGACGCGTCGGCAGGCGTGCCGCCGGCCGAGGTCGTGGTCGTCAGCGGCACCTCGGGCTCGGGCAAGTCGGTGGCGCTGCATGCGCTGGAGGATTCCGGCTTCTACTGCGTCGACAACCTGCCGCCGGAGCTGCTGCGCGACTTCCTGAAGCTGGAACGCACGCGGGCCGACCGGCGGGTCGCGATCGCGGTCGACGTGCGCAGCGCGCAGTCGTTGCCGCACCTGCTGCCGCTGCTGCAGCAGTTGCGCGATGAAGGCGTCGCGATCCAGGTCGTGTTCCTCGATTCGAGCACCGATGCGCTGGTGCGCCGCTTCTCCGAGACGCGCCGGCGCCATCCGCTGTCCGACGAGCTCGCCTACGTGCCGGGCCGCGCCGGCAGCGAGGGCCCGGTGTCGGACACGCGGCGCGCGCTGATCGATGCGATCGAGCTCGAACGCGAGCTGCTCGCCGAGCTGCGCGAGGTTTCGACCGTGCTCGACACCAGCCAGCTGCGCCCCGCGCAACTGCGCATCTGGGTGCGCGACCTGGTGCGTGCCGAGCGCGACCGGCTGACGCTGGTGTTCGAGAGCTTCGCGTTCAAGCACGGCGTGCCGCTCGATGCCGACTACGTGTTCGACGTGCGCGTGCTGCCGAACCCGCACTACGTGCGCGAGCTGCAGCCGCTGAGCGGGCGCGACGAGCCGGTCGCCGCCTATCTGCGCGCCCAACCCGAGGTCAACGAGATGCTCGCGCAGATCGCGGCGTTCCTCGAGCGCTGGCTGCCGGCGTTCGAAGTCGACCAGCGCAACTACCTGACGGTGGCGATCGGCTGCACCGGCGGGCAGCATCGTTCGGTGTATTTCGCCGAGACGCTGGCCCGGCATTTCCGCGGCCGCGCGACGACACTGATCCGGCACCGGGAACTCGATGCCCGCGATTGACCTCTCTCCTCCGTCTGCAGGTCGACCCTGACCGCGAGAATGACGACGACGACCACCACCTCCCTCTTCCCGCTGCAGGCCGTGCTGTTCCCCGGCGGGCTGCTGCGGCTCAAGGTGTTCGAGGCGCGCTACCTGGACCTGGTGGCCGAATGCCTGCGCGAGCAGCGGCCGTTCGGCGTGGTCGCACTGAAGAGCGGCTCCGACACGAGCCGCCGCAACGTCGAGTTCGAAACCATCGGCACGATGGCCGAGCTGATCGACGTCGACAGCGAACGCCCGAACATCCTGCAGGTGCGCTGCCGCGGCATGCAGCGCTTCTCGCTTGCCGCGCCGACGCAGCGCGACGACGGTCTGTGGCTCGCCGAGACCACATCCTGGCCCGACGACGAAGCGCTGGCGCCGACCCCCGCGCTGTTGCCCACGGTGCGCGGCCTGGCCACGGCGATCGCGGCCTTGAACAACTCGGGCAACGGCGCGCCGTTCCTCGAGCCGTATCGTTTCGATGATGCGGCCTGGGTGGCGAACCGCTGGTGCGAGATCCTGCCGATCCCACAGCTGGCAAAGCAGAAGCTGATGGAGCTGACCGATCCGTTGATGCGGCTGCAGCTGGTCGACGACTTCCTGCGCAGCAAGGGCGTCGTCAAGTAGCGCCGGCTGCCGCGGCCGCCGACCGCGTGGCGGTGGTCGCCAGCAGCTTGCGCAGCGGCGACGGCAGCCCGGCGGCCAACGCCTCGTCGATCTCGAACCAGCGCCCGCGGCCCCAGCGCGCGGTGATCGCCGCGACCTTGGCCTCGCCGGTGCGCGCGGGCAGCGTCCAGCGGACCGGATGCAAGGTCCAGTCCAGATGCGTCAGCACATGGGTGAAGCTGGCCAGCGGCTGCGCGGCGCCGGGCCAGCCCCGGGTCGCGACATCGAATGCCTGGCCCGAATCGAACTCGGGCAAGCTCCACAAACCGGCCCAGACGCCGGTCTCGGGCCGCTGTTCGAGCCAGATCCGATCGCGCCACGCGAGCCACAGCCAGACATGCTCGCGCTGCCCACGCTTGAGCGTGCGGCTCTTCACCGGGTAGCGCGTCTGCGTGCCGGTCGCGGCGGCGCGGCACAACGGCTGCACCGGGCACAGCAGGCACGACGGGTCGCGCGCGAGGCAGACGGTCGCCCCCAGGTCCATCAAGCCCTGCGTGTAGGGCTCGATGCCGCGCTCGGGCAGCAGCGCCGTCGCATGCGACCACAGCACACGTTCGTTCGCTGGCCGAGCCAGATCGGCGTCGAACCCCAGCACGCGGGTCAGCACGCGCTTGACGTTGCCGTCGAGGATCGCCACCCGCTCGCCGAAGCAGAACGCGGCGATCGCCGCGGCGGTCGAGCGGCCGATGCCGGGCAGTTGGGCAAGCGCCTCGCTGCTGCGCGGAAAAGCGCCGCCGTGCTGCCCGACGATGGCCCGCGCGCAGGCATGCAGGTTGCGCGCGCGGCTGTAGTAGCCCAGGCCGCTCCACAGCGCGAGCACGTCGTCCAGCGGGGCGGCCGCGAGCGCCGCGACGTCGGGAAAGCGCTGCAGGAAGCGCTCGTAGTAGCCGAGCACCGTCGCGACCTGGGTCTGCTGCAGCATGATCTCGGACAGCCACACGCGGTACGGATCGCGCGTGTTCTGCCACGGCAGCGCATGCCGGCCGTGACGGCGCTGCCAGTCGATCAGACGTTCGGAGAACGCGGCACCGGCTGCGGCACCGGCCGCCGCCGGCTCAGCCTTGCGACGCACGGCGCAGCGGAATGGCGCCCTCGTTCGGCTCGTCGGGCGACGACAGGTCCAGCGTCAGCAACTCGGCGCTGCCCTGCGGCCCGGCGCAGGCCTGCTCGCGCAGGTTTTCGAGCAGCTCGCGAGCGCGCTGCAGGAAGTTCTGCAGCCGCCCGTCCTGCTCCTCGAGCTCGGCGATGCGGAGCTCCAGATCGCTCGCGGCGTTCTGCACGCGCTCCAGCGACTCGCGGCGGCGCCGGAAGTTGCGGCGGCGCTCGCGCAGCTGCGAGTCGATCTGGGTCGACATCGCCTTGTTCCACATCTCGAGCTCGCCGCTCGCGTTCTCGAACACGACGCGCAGCTTGGAGACCAGCATGCGCCGGAACTGCTCCATGAACTTCGGCTGCGACAGACGCAGCGCCTGCGTCAGGCCGAGGTACTGCACGTAGCTGCGCTCGATCAGGCCCAGCTCGTTGACGAAACGTTCGAGCTCGGGCGGTTTCGTCAGCGCGAGGCTGAAGCCGAACTCGGCGTTCAGGCGCGTGAACGAGGCCTGCAGCATGTCGCGCATCTCGGTGGTGCGCGATCGCGCGCCTTCGAGCAGGCCGCGCAGCCGCTCGCACAGCGCGATGAAGGCCTTCTTCGCGCCTAGGTTCAACAGCGATGCGCTCATCGCCGTCTGCATGGCGGCGACCTCTTCGCGCAGCCGGTCGGACGACAGGCCGACCAGCGTGTCCTTCAGCATCCGGCTGTGCACGACGCGCAGCGCCTGCAGCCGCACCGTGCACTGCTCGAATTCGGCCGCATCGGTCTCGACCCGCTGCAGCAGCAGCCGCAGCTTCGCGCCGCTCTTGCCGCGCAGGCCGCGCAGCTCCAGCATCTGCTCGGCGAGCTGGCGCCGCTGGTCGCCGAGGCGGCGCGCGACCTGGTTCTCGATCTGCTGCGCACCGTCGAGCACGACGGTCTCGAGCACCTGGCGGCGCTGCGGCATCAACTGCGTGCCCAGCGCGGCCTCCAACTCGGGCAGCCGGCTCGCCTCGAGCGCGGCCGCGTCGTCGACCACACGCGCCGCGAGCGCCTGCCGCGCCGACAGCGGGAACACGCGCGCTTCGTCGATCGCCAGCGTGCGCGCCGTCTCACGGCGCTGCGTCTCGATCTGCGCGGCGATCTGCTCGGGGGTGGCGAGCGGGTCCAGCAGCGCATCGATCTTGTTCAGCACGACGAACCGGGTCGGCGCATGCGGCCCCAGGTGATCGCGCCAGATCTCGAGATCGGATTTGGTGACGCCGGTGTCGGCGCCGAGGATGAACACGGTCGCGTGCGCGGTCGGCAGCAGGCTCAGCGTCAGCTCGGGCTCGGCGCCGATCGCGTTCAGGCCCGGCGTGTCGAGCACGACCAGGCCCTGCTTCAGCAGCGGATGCGGGTAGTTGATCAGCGCGTGGCGCCATGCCGGCACCTCGACCCGGCCGCTCGCGTCGCGCGGCGGGTTGTCGTCGGGGCGCGCGTCGTCCCAGAAGCCGAGGAGGCGGGCCTGCTCCTGCGTGACCCAGTTCGTGCGCGTGACCTCTTGCAGCGACTGCGCGAGCAGCTCCGGGTCGCCCAGTTGCAGCGGGACCACCTTCCAGGCGCGGCGCTGGCTGCGCAGTTCGCCCAGCGAGAGGCCTTCATTGCGGGTCTCGATCGGCAGCAGCATCAGCGACGCCGGCTCATCGGCATCCCATGCGAGTTCGACCGGGCACATCGTCGTGCGCCCCGGCGTGGCCGGCAGCACGCGCCGGCCGGTGTCGGCGAAGAAGATCGCGTTGATCAGCTCGGACTTGCCGCGCGAGAACTCGGCGACGAACGCGAGCACGAGCTTGTCGTTCGCGAGGCGCTCGCGCAGCGCCGCCAGTTGCGCGGCGGTGGCGGAGTCGACCAGCTGATGATCGCCGAGGAACCGAGAGGTCTCGCCCAGCCGCTGCCCGAGCAGGGTCCGCCAGCCGGTCAGGGCATCGAGACTGGTGGCGAACGTGGTCGTCATGAGGGTCGGCTGAGGTAGGGCGTGAGCCGTCAGGCGCCCGGCAGGGGCGAATCGGGCGGATCGTAGCGCAAGGCCCGTCGCGCGGACCTCGGGATACATCTGCTCACGAGGCGAGTGTGACGTACTGCAGACAAGGGCGTCGCGTCACTAGCGACGCTGGCAGCGAGGGCAAAAAAATGTCGCCCGCTGCCCCTGCACGATGCGCCGCACCGCACCGCCGTCGCCGCGCACGCAGGGCTCGCCCTCGCGACCGTAGACCCGCGCCTGGAGCTGGAATTCGCCCGCCATGCCGTGCGCGTCGCGGAAGTCGCGCAAGGTCGAGCCGCCCAGCGCGAGCGCGCGCGCCAATGTCTGGCGGATCGCCTCGGCCAGGCGGTCGCACCGTGGGCGGCTGAGGCGGTCGCCGCGCGTGCGCGGGTCGATGCCGGCCTCGAACAAGGCCTCGCAGGCGTAGATGTTGCCGGCGCCGACGACGATCGCGCCGCCCAGCAGCGCCTGCTTGATCGCGACCTTGCGCCCACGCAGCGCGGCATGCAGATGCGCGCCGTCGAACGCCGGGTCGAACGGCTCCAGACCGAGGCCCGCCAGCAGCTTGCTGGCCGGATCGGCATCGAGCGCGCTGGCCCAGACGACCGCACCGAAGCGGCGCGGGTCGGTCAGCCGCAGCGTGCCCAGGCTGGTGACGAGATCGAAGTGGTCGTGCGGCCCCGGCAGCGGCGCCGCCGCGCTGAACGCGAGCGAGCCCGACATGCCCAGATGCATCAGCAACCCGCCGCGATCGAGCGCCAGCCACAAATATTTACCGCGCCGCGTGACCTCGCCGACCGACTGCGAGACCAGCGTGTCCGGGTCTACGCCCAGCGGCCAGCGCAGCGGTTTTCCGAGGCGCACCGCGGTGATGCGCGCGCCGCGGATGCGCGTCGCAAAGCTCTGGCGCGTGACCTCGACTTCCGGCAACTCTGGCATGGCGGGGAATTATCGGCGGGTCGCGAGGGTCCACCTGCGGTCCTAAAATCTAAGTCCGTTCCTGGAGTACGCGATGCCAGCCTTCAAGTCCCGTTCCGGCGCCGTGCGCGCGCTGGTTGTCCTGCTCGCATCGCTGGCGTTCGTGCAGGTCGCGCCGGCACAAGCGACGCCGGACGAGACGAAGCCCGAAAAGACCGAGAAGGCTGAAAAAGGCGAGGCCGTCGAGAACTCGCGGCTCGATCGGCAGCTGTTCTATCAACTGCTGATCGGCGAGATCCAGCTGCGCGACGGCGAAGCCGGCGAGGCCTACCAGATCATCCTCGATGCAGCGCGCCGCAATCCCGACGACGTGCTGTTCCGTCGTGCGACCGACATCGCCGTGCAGGCGCGTGCCGGCGATCAGGCGCTGCAGGCCGTGCGCGCGTGGCGGCAGACGATGCCGGAATCGCTAGAGGCGCTGCGCTACCAGATCCAGCTCCTGATCGTGCTGAACCGGGCCGGCGAGACGCTCGAGCCGCTGCAAGCGCTGCTGCGCCTGACGCCGGCGCCGCAGCGCCTCGCGTTGATCACGTCGCTGCCGCGCTCGTATGCACGCGCCGCCGATCGCGCCGGCTCGGCCACGCTGATCGAGCAGGCGCTGCAGGGCTTCGTCGATGCGCCCGAGACTCGCGTGGTCGCGCGCGTCGCGGTCGGCCGTGCCTGGCTCGCCGCCGGCGACACCACGAAGGCGCTCACGCAGGCGCAGCGCGCGCACGAACTCGATCCCGCGAACGAAGCGCCGGCGGCGCTGGCGCTCGAGTTCCCCAGCACACCGAATCCGCAGAGCAATCCGCAGGGCAATGGCGACGCGGCGAAGGCGGCCGAAGCGATCGTCCTGAACCACCTGAAGGTCAAGCCCGACAGCAACGGCGTACGCCTGCTCTACGTGCGGTCTCTGCTGAATGCACAGCGTTATGCCGATGCCGCGCCGCAGCTCGAGACGTTGACGCGCAACGCGCCCGACATGGCGCAAGCCTGGCTGACGCTGGGCGCGCTGCACCTGCAGCTGCGCGAACCGGCACCGGCGACCGCGGCACTGCAGAAGTACATCGCACTGGTGCAGGCGCAGGGCCCGGCGGCGAAGTCCGACTCCGGCGACGACGAAGACGACCTGCCGCAGACCCAGGACGACGCGCTCGCGCGCGGCTGGCTGCTGCTCTCGCAGGCGGCCGAGCAGCAGGGCGACCTGCGCGGCGCCGAGGCGTGGCTCGCGAAGATCGACAGCCCGCAGCGTGTGCTCGAGGTGCAGGCGCGGCGTGCGTCGCTGCTGGCGCGCGAGGGCAAGATCGCCCAGGCGCGCGAACTGATCCGCCGCGTGCCCGAGAAGACGCCCGCCGACGCGCGCGCGAAGCTGATGGCCGAAGCCCAGGTAATGCGCGACGCGAAGCAGTGGGGCGAGGCCGCCAAGGTGCTGGCCGTCGCGAACCAGAAGTACCCGGACGACGTCGACCTGCTCTATGAGCAGTCGATGATGTACGAGAAGCTCAACAAGCTAGACGAGATGGAGAAGCTGCTGCGTCGCGTGATCGCGCTCAAGCCCGATCACCAGCACGCCTACAACGCGCTGGGATATTCGCTGGCCGAGCGCAATGTGCGGCTGCCCGAGGCGCGCGGACTGATCAAGAAGGCGCTCGAGCTCAGCCCCGGTGAACCGTCGATCACCGACAGCCTGGGCTGGGTCGAGTACCGCCTGGGCAACCACGCCGAGGCGGTGCGGCTGCTGCGCGACGCCTATCGCTCGCAGCCCGATGCCGAGATCGCCGCGCACCTGGGCGAGGTGCTGTGGGTGACCGGACAGACCGACGAAGCCAAGCGCGTCTGGCGCGAAGGGCGCGGCCGCGACGCCGGCAACGACGTGCTGCGCGAGACGCTGGCCCGCTTGCGGGTCGATCTGTGATCGGCCTGCCCCGCGCCACGGCGTTCCTGGCGGCGCTGCTGCTCGCGGCGTGCGCGAGCGTCGCGCCGCCCGGGGAAACACCGTCGGGCGAGACGCTGTCCGGACGGCTCGTGGTGAATGTGGCCGCGACACCCGAATCCGGCGCACGCTCGCTGAACGCCGCGTTCGAGCTGCAAGGCGATGCCCGGGTCGGGCGGCTGAATCTGTCGACCCCGCTGGGGAGCATGCTGGCGCAGGCCCGCTGGTCGCCCGGCAACGTCGTGCTGAAGACGCCTCAGGGCGAGCGCCAGTTCACCGATCTGGACAGCCTGACCCGCGAGATGATGGGCGAGAGCCTGCCGATGGCCGCGCTGTTCGACTGGCTGCGCGGCCGCCCGTGGCCCGGCGCGCCGAGCATGGCCATGCGACCGCCGGCCGCAGCCGGCTTCGAGCAACTCGGATGGAAGGTCGATCTCGCCCGTTTCGACCAGGCCGCGGTGGCGGCGACGCGCGCCCGCGCGCCGGCGGTCACCGTGCGGGCCAAACTCGAGCAGCCCTGAGCGGACCCGGCACGAACGACCACGATGACCCTGCGCGCGCTCTACGACATCGCCGCCCCGGCCAAGCTGAACCTGTTCCTGCATGTGGTCGGCCGACGCGCCGACGGCTATCACCTGCTGCAGTCGCTGTTCGTGCTGATCGACTGGTGCGACACGCTGCACATCGAGCGCCGCGACGACGGCAAGCTCGCCCGCCACGACCTCGCCGCCGCGCTCCCCGCCGACGACCTGTGCCTGCGCGCCGCCCGTGCACTGCAGCAGGCAAGCGGCACGCCGTGGGGCGCGGACATCTCGATCGCCAAACACGTGCCCTCGGGCGCCGGAATGGGCGGAGGCAGCTCGGATGCCGCCTCGACCTTGCTCGCGCTGAACCGCCTCTGGGGCTTGAACCTGCCGCGCCGGCGGCTGGCCGAGATCGGGCTGACGCTGGGTGCGGACGTGCCGTTTTTCATCGGCGGCGGCAATGCCTTCGTCGAAGGCATAGGCGAGAAGCTGACGCCGGTGGCGGTGCCGACCCAATGGCTGGCGGTGCTCAAACCGCCGCAGAGCATCGAAACCTCGGCGATCTTTGCGAGCCCGCTGCTCGTGCGCAACACTGCACCGATCGCGGAAACCGCCATCCCTGCTATACTCGCGGGCTTTCTCGCAGAGCAACGTGACCAGAGCCTGACGAATCAGAACCTGAGGAACGATCTGCAGCCCCCCGCCGAAGCCGCGTGCCCGGCGGTGGCGCAGGCGGCGAAGGTTTTGACCGAGCGTTTCGGCAACAGCCGGATGAGCGGTTCGGGTAGCGCGGTCTTTGCGAGAGCGGGCACGCTGGCGCAGCCCGTGGCGCAGATTCCACAGGATCTGCCGCCCGGATGGGTTGCGAGAATGTGCCGCAGTTTGCAGCAGCATCCGCTGGCCGGATGGGCCGCCGACTGAGCAGGTTGCGGTTCGACGCCGAAAGGCGTTCGGACCTGTGTAGGGGAGTCGCCAAGTTGGTTAAGGCATCGGATTTTGATTCCGACATTCGAGGGTTCGAGTCCTTCCTCCCCTGCCAAGTCTTCTGAGGGCGTCGTGCTTTTCAACACCGTGCTGTTCACCGGGAACGCGAACCCGGCGCTGTCGCAGGAGATCGCGTCCAACCTCGGCGTCGAGCTCGGCAAGGCCAAGGTCGGGCGTTTCTCCGACGGTGAAGTCGACGTCGAGGTCCATCAGAACGTGCGTGCGCGCGACATCTTCGTCGTGCAGCCGACCTGTGCGCCCACCAACGAAAACCTGATGGAGCTGTGCATCATGGTCGACGCGCTGAAGCGCGCGTCGGCCCGGCGTGTCACGGCGGTGATCCCGTACTTCGGATACGCCCGCCAGGACCGCCGCCCGCGTTCGACGCGGGTGCCGATCAGCGCGAAGGTGGTCGCGAACATGCTCGAGGCGGTCGGCGTCGAACGGCTGCTGACCATGGATCTGCATGCCGACCAGATCCAGGGTTTCTTCAACATTCCGGTCGACAACATCTACGCGTCGCCGGTGCTGCTGGCGGACCTGCAGAGCAAGCGTTACCCGGACCTGGTGGTCGTTTCGCCCGACGTCGGCGGCGTGGTCCGCGCTCGCGCGCTCGCGAAGCAGCTCGGCTGCGAGCTCGCGATCATCGACAAGCGGCGCCCGAAGGCGAACGTCTCCGAAGTGATGCACGTGATCGGCGACATCGACGGCCGCAACTGCGTGATCATGGACGACATGATCGACACCGCCGGCACGCTCGTGAAAGCCGCCGAGGTGCTGAAAGAGCGCGGCGCGAAGAGCGTCTACGCGTACTGCACGCATGCGGTGTTCTCGGGCCCCGCGCTCGAGCGCATTCGCGGCTCGCAGCTCGACGAGGTCGTCATCACCAACACCATCCCGCTGAACGAGGATGGCAAGAAGTCTTCCAAGGTGCGCCAGCTGTCGGTGGCGTTCCTGTTCGCCGAGACGATCCGTCGGATTTCCGACGGCGAATCGGTCACCTCTTTGTTCGCGGAGCAGAACGCGAACTTCTAGGAAACGAGCGCGGTCCCCGTCGGGGCCACGTCGTCAGGAGGCGGCATACGCCTCCGTTCAATCGAAGAGCCTGGTCGCGGGCCTTCATCATTTGGAGTGTTTTCATGAAATTCGTCGCTTTCGAGCGCACGCTGCAGGGGACCGGAGCGAGCCGCCGCCTGCGCAACGCGCAAAAGGTTCCGGGCATCGTCTATGGCGCGGGCGCGCCGGCCATGATCGAGCTCGATCACAACGCCCTCTTCTTCGCGCTGAAGAAGGAAGCGTTCCACTCGTCGATCCTCGAGATGGAGTTGGCCGGCAAGTCGCAGCAGGTGCTGCTGCGCGACTACCAGATGCATCCGTTCCGTCCGATCGTGCTGCACATCGACTTCCAGCGCGTCGACGCCACGACCAAGATCACGAAGAAGGTGCCGCTGCACTTCATCAACGAGGAGAACTCGCCGGCGGTCAAGACCGAAGGCTGCCTCGTGAACCACGTGATCACCGAGCTGCAGATCCAGTGCCTGGCCTCGCAGCTGCCCGAGTACATCACGGTCGACCTCGGCGAGCTGACCAAGGGCCAGACGCTGACCGTCAAGGACCTGAATCTGGGCAAGGACATCAAGGTCGTGACCCACGGCAAGCCGAATCCGGTGGTCGCCTCGACCTCGGTGAAGGCTGCTGAGGAAGAAGCGCCCGCGCCGGTCACGGCCGCGGCCGCTCCCGCCCCGACCAAGGCCAAGAAGAGCGAGAAGCAGAACAAGAAGTAAGAAGGAACAAGAAGCACACCACGCCCTGCTCGGTGTCGCTCCTCGAGGGCGGCACATACCTCGCAGCCCCACCTCGGTGGGGCTTTTTATTGGTCCGGAGTACCCATGATTCTTGTTGGACAGAGCCGCATCCATGGACAAGGTGCATTTGCCGCCAAAGACTTCGAAGAAGGCGAACAGATCGGCGTGTACGAGGGCAAGCGCTACTCGGCCCGTCAGGTCGCCCGGCGCAACTGGGAGACCGGCCTCACGTACGTGTTCGGGCTCTCGGACGGCTCGGTGATCGATGCCGCCATCGGCGGCAACTCGACGAAGCACCTGAATCATTCCTGCGCGCCCAACTGCGAAGCGCTCGAGGAGGTCGGTCCGGACGGAGAGACGCTCGTCGTGTTCTATGCGCTGCGCCCGATTCGCGCCGGAGACGAACTCTTCCTCGACTACAGCCTGGTCGTCGACGAAACGGAAGAGCGGGAAGCGTTCAAGTGCAGTTGCGGCACGGCGCGATGCAGAGGCACGATGCTGGCTGTGTCGTAACGGCCGGTCGGGCGGGTCTGGCGTGGCTGGTCTGGCGCCGGCAGATCGTCGAGGTTGCCCGTTCAACCGTCTACTGGGTCAGCCGGCGTTTCGAGGATGAGTTGATAGAACGCGAGATCGAGCCACCGGCCGAACTTGAAGCCCACCTGCGGAAGCGTCCCGACATGCTTGAACCCAAGTCGCTCATGCAGCGCGATGCTTCCTGCATTGTTCGCGTCGATGCCGCCCACCATGACATGCACGTCACGCAGCCGAGCCGCGGAGATCAGCTGTTGGACGAGGATTCGGCCCAGCCCGCGACCGCGCTGGTCTTTGTGCAGATAGACCGAGTGTTCGACCGTGTACTTGTAAGCCGGCCAGGCGCGGAAGGCGCCGTAGCTGCCGAAGCCCAGCAGTTCTCCCTGACTATTCTCGAGTCCGATGACTGGAAACGAGCCCTGTCGCTTGTTCTCGAACCACGAGACCATGCTTTGAGGCGTGCGCGGTTTGTAGTCGTACAAGGCTGTCGAGTTTTCTATTGCCTCGTTGAAGATCGCCAGGATGGCGTCCGCGTGTCGCTCGAAGGTGCAGGTGACGACCGTTGGATCGCTCATCAAAGTCTCCTGGCGGGCGACGCTGAGGTCAGCGCCAATACGTAGCGTGCGGGCTTGCGCGTCGGATTCTTGAAGACGACTCGTTCTCCGACAGTCATCGCCAAACAGTCGCCGCTGCGCAGACGCCAGGTCTTTTCGTTGGCGGTGATTTGCATCTCGCCTTCCATGATCCACACCTGCTGATGAGTGACCACATGGCGCGAGACTTGGTCGAACGCGACCGACTTGCCTGGTGGAAACACGATCTCGACCAAGTCGATGGGTGACGGGAAGCCGCTGGGCGATAGGTGCCGGCGCTTGTAGCCGGTCTCGGGGTCTGTCCAGACCTGCTGGTCCGCGGCGCGGGCAAGCGGAGACGCCGGCGCAACCGAGAACTCGCCAGAAAACAGCGAAGCCAACGTGACATGCAACGCATCGGCGAGCTTGTTCAATACCGCTGCGGTCGGGCTGGTCTCGCCACGCTCAATGAGCGAGATCATCGAACGGCTGACTTCGCTCAGCTCTGCGAGTCGCTCAAGCGTGTAGCCGCGTGCCTTGCGCAGATCGCGGATGCGCTCCGCAAGGTGCTGGTCGAGATCCATTCATCCAGTATATTGGAACTCTGATTCCAGTCAACTGACACACGGGAGCCAGCCCATCTGGAAGCCACTGCGTCACGTGCGGAGCGAGCGCCCTTCAGATGGGCCTGCCATGCAGCGCGGCAACCACCGCTTTGCCCATCCGCTCGGTACCGACCTGCCTGGCACCTTCACTCCAGATGTCGGGCGTACGCAACCCGGCCGCCAACACATCGTCGACGGCTGCTTCGATCCGCGCTGCCGCCTCGGCCTGGCCGAGAGAGAAGCGCAGCATCATGGCCGCCGACAAGATCGTGGCGAGCGGATTCGCGATGCCCTTGCCCGCGATGTCGGGCGCGCTGCCGTGGCTGGGTTCGTACAGCCCCTTGCCATGCTGGTCGAGCGAGGCGCTCGGCAGCATGCCGATGCTTCCCGTCAGCATCGCGGCCTCGTCGCTGAGGATGTCTCCGAACAGGTTGCCGGTGACGAGCACGTCGAAGTTCTTCGGTGCCTTGACCAGCTGCATCGCCGCGTTGTCGACGTACATGTGCTCGAGCTCGACGTCGGGGTAGTCGGCGTGGACCTCGCTCACGACATCGCGCCAGAGCTGAAAGGTTTCGAGCACGTTGGCCTTGTCGACGCTCGTGAGCTTGCGGCGCCGTCTGCGTGCGGCATCGAACGCGAGCCGCGCGATGCGCTCGATCTCGGGCCGGCTGTAGCGCATCGTGTCGAATGCTTCGAGCGCGCCCGGG
>DATEFR010000692.1:0-2604 GCA_035280545.1 Burkholderiaceae bacterium
CCCGCCGGCCGACGGCATCGCGCTCGACGGGCTCGAGCGCGGCTGGGCCTGCATCGAACGCGCCACGCGCGACGGCCGCGACCGCGACGCACGCTGGAACATGATGAGCGCCAGCATGCAGGGCGCGATGGCGTTCCAGAAAGGCCTGGGCTGCGTGCACAGCCTGAGCCACAGCCTGGGCGGCGTGAACCCGAAGCTGCACCACGGCACGCTGAACGCGATGTTCCTGCCGGCGGTCGTGCGCTTCAACGCGAGCGCGCAGAGCATCGTGGCCGACCGGCGCCTCGCGCGCCTCGCGCATGCGATGGGGCTGGGCGGCACCGATGCCGCAGGCACCGAGATTGCGGAAGCGCTGCGCGAGATGAATGCGCGGTTGGGCCTGCCGAGCGGGCTGGCCGCGATGGGCGTCGAGCGCAGCGGGTTCGATCGCATCATCGACGGGGCATTGGCCGATCACTGCCACAAGACCAATCCGCGGATGGCGAGTCGCGAGGAGTATCGGGAGATGCTGGAAGCGTCGATGTAGGGGTCATCGAGGCACGCGGGCCCTTCGATACCTCAGGGCGAACGGCACCTGGCTCCGTTCGAACTGGAACACCCGACTCCGTTCGAGCTGGAACACCTGACTCCGTTCGGGCTGAGGCACCTGACTCCGTTCGGGCTGAGGTATCGAAGCCCCGTGCTCCTCAGAACAACGAATCCCGATCGATCCCCTGCCGTGCCATCCGCCGCTTCAGCTTCAGCAGCGCCTCCTGCTGGATCTGCCGAATCCGCTCGCGCGTCAACCCCAGCCGCTCGGCCAGCACCTCCAGCGTCTCCGGCTCGCGGTCGCCCAGACCGTAGCGGCCGGTCACGACCTCACGCTCCCGCTCGTTCAGCTCGTCGAGCCCGTGATGCAGCAGCAGATCGACCTCGTGGCTCAGCGTGTGGCCCATCGGATCGCTGGCGCCATCGTCGGCGACGCCGTCGAGCAGCGTCTCCGAGTGGCCGTCGGGCTGATGGCGTTCGATCGGCGCATCCAGCGAGGTCGGCTGCTCGGCATAGCGCAGCAGATCGCTGACCTCCTGCACCGGCCGGCCGACGGCCGCAGCGACGTCCTCGACGCGTACCGGCCCCTCGCCGCCCCGCCCGGCGCTGGCGGTCGCGGCCTCGAGCGCGCGCCGCGCCTTCAGCACGTGGTTCAGCTCGCGCACGACATGCACCGGCAGCCGCACGAGACGCGCCTGGTGCATGATCGCGCGCTCGATGTTCTGCCGCACCCACCACGATGCGTAGGTCGAGAAACGAAAGCCGCGCTCGGGTTCGAACTTGCCGATCGAGTGCATCAGGCCGAGGTTGCCCTCTTCGATCAGATCGGTCATCGGCAGACCGCGGCCCAGGTAGTTCTTCGCGATGCTGACGACCAGCCGCAGGTTGTGCTCGATCATCGCCTGGCGCGCCGCGAAATCGCCGTTGCGCGCGCGGGTCGCGATCTCGAATTCCTGCTGCGGCGTCAACAACGGCGCGCGCCGGATTTCGCGCAGGTAGATCTGCAGCGTGTTGCTGGCGTCGACATCGCCCGGCGCGAGATCGGCTCCGCTGCGCTCGCCGCCGGCGGCCGCACCATTGCCGTCCTCGCCGTTCTCGTAGCCTTCGATGCCGTTGCCCGGGCTCCCCACTTCGGCCGCATCGACCATCATGTCGAGCCGAGCGGTGTCGCGAGAGTCAACCCGCGATCGCTCGGTGCTCAGCGCGGTCGCGTGACCGTTGGCGCGTGCGGCCGGGGCGACCCCACCCGACGCATCGATGGTCCCGGCGAGCTGCGTGCGCTTGCGGGCCATCGTCCATCACCTCGATACGCCATTGCCGTCAACGCGGCGGCAGCAGCTTGGCCGGGTCGATCGGCTTGCCTTGACGCCGGATCTCGAAGTGCAGCCGCACGCTGTCGGCGTCGGTCGACCCCATTTCGGCGATTTTCTGTCCCTTGCGCACGGCTTGATCGTCCTTCACCAGGAGGGTCTGATTGTGCGCGTAGGCCGTCAAGTAGGTGTTGTTATGCTTGATGATTACGAGGTTGCCATAGCCGCGCAGCCCCGCGCCGGCGTAGACGACACGGCCGTCGGCCGCCGCGAGCACCGGGTCGCCGGCCTTGCCGCCGATCGCCAGGCCCTTGACCTTGCCTTCCTCGAAGTTCCCGACCACCGGACCGGCCGCGGGCCAGCCCCAGTTGACGTCATCGTCGCCATCGCGGGGCGCCTGCGCCGGCGTCGCCGACACGGTGGCCGGCGGCGACGCGGGGGCGCCGCTCGCCGCGCTCGCAACGGGCTTCGCATCGAGCGGCTTGGTCTCGACCTTCGCCGTCGTGACCGGCTTGGTCGACGCCGCATTCGGATCGACGCCCGGCGGCAGGACACGCAGCGTCTGCCCGACCTCGATGATGTTCGGGTTGTCGATGTTGTTCCACTTGGCCAGGTCTTTCCAGTTCTGGCCGTTCTCGAGCGCGACGCGGATCAGCGTGTCGCCTTGCTTCACGGTGTAGTAGCCCGGCTTGCCCGCGTTCTCGGCACCGGGCAGCGGCTTGGCGGCTTCGGCCGGCGCGGATGCCGCCGCAGCCGGCGCCGCCAC
>DATEFR010000693.1:0-13287 GCA_035280545.1 Burkholderiaceae bacterium
GCCGGTGATGTCGGAGATCTTCCGGCTGGCCTCCGCGATCTCGGCCATCGTGTGCACCACGCGCTCGACCACCTCGCCGCCCTGGGTCGCCACGCGGCGCGCCGAGTCGGCGACTTCGCTGGCGCCGCGGGCCGTGTCGGCATTGTTGCGGACGGTGCCGGCCAGCTCTTCCATCGACGCCGCCGTCTGCTGCAGGTTCGAGGCCTGTTCCTCGGTGCGCTGGCTCAGGTCCTGGTTGCCGATGGCGATTTGGCCCGAGCCGGTCGCGATGCCGTCGCTGCTCTGCCGAACTTCGGCCACGATGCGCTGCAAGCTGGCGTTCATCTCCTTGAGCGCCTGCAGCAGCTGGCCGGTCTCGTCCGTCGTGTCGACGTGGATCTCCGAGCTGAGGTCGCCCGCTGCCACGGTCTGTGCCACCTGCACCGCCCGGCCGATCGGCCTGGTGATGGAGCGCGTGACGATCCAGGCCATCAAGGTCGCCAGGCCGATCGCCGCGCCGCCGAGCAGGAGCATCACCGTCTGGCCGATGCTGTACGCGTGGTTGCCCTGCTCGCCGGCCTGCTTGAATTGCTGGCCCAGCTCGGTGAGCAGCGTGTCGAGCGCCGACTGGTAGCTGTGCTGGTCCTTGCGCATCTTGCCCAGCGCCATCTCGACCGCGCCATCCTGGTTGCCCGCGGCGAGCAGAGCCGCAAAAGCCTGCTGGTCGGCGACGAATACCGCGCTGCTCGCTTTGACCTCGGCGAAGGTTCGCCGCGTCTCAGGCGCTTGCAGCGTGCGATCGAGCTTGTCCATCGACTCGGCCGTGCGGGCCTGCGCCACGGCGATGTCGGCGGCGGCCTTGCGCAGGCCCTGCGCATCCTTGTCGACCAGCATCGCGCGCACGTTGCGCACGATGACGTTGACGTCGTTCTTGATGTCGACCGCGAGCAGCACCTTCGGATAGCGGTTGTCCACCACCAGGTTCAGCTGGTCGCGCAGGTCGGTCAAGCGCAGCAGGCCTGCGCCGACCACCGCCACCAGCAGCGTCAGCACGAATGCGAAGGCCAGGGCCAGGCGCACACCGATCTTGAGATTGAGGAAGGTCTTCATGAATGGCTCCAACGGAAGCAGCGGTTCTGCGTGCCTCAGGCCGCGTCGAGACTCGTATGAGCGGGTTATCGGCAGGTGCGCGCGCGCCTTGACCGAGAATCGGGCAGCGCCGACGACGGCATCGGGATAATGCCGCGATCACCCGTGAAGGGTCGGCAAGAAGGAGCGAGATGAAGCGAATGGTCGGTGAATGGCTTTGGCGCGTGGCCCTGCTGAGTGCGCTTGCATGGATCGGTTACGAGCTGCGCAACCTGCACGAAGACCTGCGGCCCTCTGCCGACGATCAAGCCGTGGTCACGTCGACACCTGAGGACACTCAAGACGGTATTGAGGCCGTTCGTGACGACCTTGAGGAGATCAAGAAGAAGGTGGACGCCATCCTCATGGTCCTGGCGCGTTCGGCGTAACCCGTCAGGAGCGCAGCTCGATTCACCTAGCCGCGGCCCGCACGTGCACGAACGAAGCGGGCGTCGTATCGACAGACGAGTCTCCGACAGCGAGCCGGTACATCCCCGGCACGACGGCCCACCGGCCCGCGTTCGCTTCGTATACCGAGAAGGCGTGCTGGTCGAGCGTGATCGACACACGCTTCGATTCGCCAGGCCGAAGCTCCAGCTTCTCGTAGCCCTTGAGCAGCGGCGCCGGCTCGTCGGCCGCACGCGGGTACTCGAGGTAGAGCTGGGGCACCGCCGCGCCCGCCCGGCGCCCGGTGTTGGTCACCGTGAACGTTGCCGTCACGCCCCGCTGGCCCTTGAGTGTGCCGTCCGCGCCCGCCGTTCCCGCGTTGAACGCCGCACGATCGAGCACGAGCCCCGAGTACGCGAACCGCGTGTACGAGAGGCCGAAGCCGAACGGATACTCGGCCCGAGGCGCGCCAGGCGCATTGAAGTGGCGATAGCCGGTGCGCAGGCCCTCGCTGAAGCGCTGCACCTTGTTCACGCCCGGGAACTGTTCGGGTGCATAGGTCGACAGGTCGGCGTCGGCCTTGGGGAAGGAGACCGGCAGCCGGCCCGATGGATTGACGTCGCCGAACAGCACACGCGCCAGGGCCGCGCCGCCGCGGGTGCCGCCGTACCAGGCCTCGAGAACCGCCGGCACCTTGGTGTTCCAGGGCATCGTGACCGCACTGCCGGTCGTGAGAACGACGACGGTGCGCGGGTTGGCACGTGCGACGGCTTCGATCAGGCGGCCCTGATCGTTGGGCAGCGTGAGCTCGGGTCTGTCCACGGATTCGGATTCCAGATCGCGCACCACAACGACCGCAACGTCGGCGCGTGACGCCGCATCCGCGGCCGCGCGGATGTTCGCGTCCGCGGAGCGCGGCGGCGCCTTCCATCCGACCTTGAGCTGCGGGCTCGCAGCGCCGTTGAGCGCGTACTCCACACGCACCGCGTGCGAACCTTGCGTGAGATCGAGCTCCGTCGTCGCGGGCGACAGGTCAGCATGGCCCGCGTTCGTGGCAACCGCGCGGCCATCGACGAACAGCGTCGCCGAGCCATTGGTGGACAGGTCGAAGCCGTAGCCGCCAGCGACGTCGGCGTTCAGCGTGGCGGTCCAGGCCACGCGCGCCGTGCCCGCCGGCGGGTCCTGCCGCGCCGTCACGCTGCTCGAGAAGTTGTTGGCCGGCGCATAGCACAGGCAGGTGTCGACGCGGCTCGCCAGCAGCGACCCGTCCGCCGCGAAATACGCTGCGCTCGCGCCTTGGCTTTGTGCGTCGTCGGCGTTGAGCGCGCCGGACGGTAGCTGCGGATAACCCGGCGCGACGGCGATCGGGTAGATCGGGTCGACACCGCGCGCGTATGACACGACCACGCCCGGCACCCTGTCGCGGATCGCCTGCAGGATCGTGTCCTTGCCCTGCGGCCCCGGATTGGCCGGCCCACCGGCGGTCAGCGTGTTGTCCACGCTGGTGCCGATCACGGCGATGCGCTGCAGGCGCGACGCATCCAGCGGCAGCAGCTCGCCCTTGTTGCGCAGCAGGACGATCGCGCTCTCGGCCACCTTCTGCGCAGCGGCCGCGCCCGCCTGCAGGTCTGCGCCGGTGCGCTGGGGCGGATCGTCGTAGATGCCGTACTCGATCATCGTGCGCAGGATGTGCCGGACCGCGTTGTCGACGGCCGACTCCGGGAAGGTGCCGGCGTGCACTGCATCGATCAACACCTTGCCGAACTGCGATTCGCTGCGGAACTCCTGGTCCACGCCGTACAGCAGCGACTGCAGCGAATGCGCAGCGCCCGCATCGGTGCGCACGATGCCGTTGAAACCCCAGGTCTGGCGCAGCAGTCCGTTCAGCAGGTCCTCATGGTTGCAGGCCTGGACGCCGTTGATCTTGGTGTAGGCGCACATGACCATGCCGACGCGCCCGTCCTGCACGACGTTCTTGAACGGCGCCGTGTACAGCTCGTGCAGGGTTCGCCCGTCGATCACGGCGTCGACCAACGTGCGGTCCTTCTCGACCGTGTTGACGGCGAAGTGCTTCGCGTCGGCGATGACACGATGGGTCTGCAGGCCCTTCACGTATTCGGTGGCCGTCTGGCCGACCAGGTACGGGTCCTCGCCGAAGGACTCGTGCGCCCGCCCGTGGCGTGGATCGCGCAGCACGTCCACGTTGGGACCATGCAGCACGCCGTAGCCCAGCGCGCGCGTCTGCGCGCCCAGCGTGTCGCCATAGGCGTACGCAAGCTCGCGCGAGAAGGTCGCGGCCAGCGCGGCCGAGTTCGGCATCTGCGTCACCGCGGTGCTGCCCTGCCAGATGCCGTTGGGTGCATCGCCCTGGACCATGTCGGGGATGCCCAGGCGCGCGTTCCCTTTGACGTACACCTGCCAGGTCTGCCCGTCGACGGTCCTCGTGCCGTAGCCGTACAGCAGCGCGGACTTCTCCTCCAGGGTCATGGCATCGACGAGCATCTGGGCCCGCGTGTCGGCCGAGAGACTCGCGCTCGGCGCCGCATCTGCCCGCGCACTCGACTTGGTCTCGGCTGGGGACGCGGACGCGCTCGGCGCCTCCGCGCCTCCACCTCCGCAGGCCGACAGTGCGAGCGCAGCGGCCAAGGCCACGAAACCCACGTGATGGCACAGGCTGGACATCGGTTTCATCCTTTTCAGGGGAGGCGGTACGCCGACGAGGTCGCGTCGCCGCGTCGCGGGTGCATCGGCTCATCGCCGATCTCGGCCATCTTGCGTTCGAGCAAGCGGGTCATCTCGTCGACCACGCCGCGGTAGTGCGGATCGGCGTAGCAATTGAACAGCTCGAGCGGGTCAGCCGCGCAGTCGAACAGCTCCCACTCGGGCGGCTCGTCCCCAGGCAGCGTGCCGGGCAGGCCCAGGCCCTGGTTGTACCAATAGATGAGCTTGTAGCGCTGGTTGCGCACGCCGTAGTGCGCGTAGGCGTTGTGCGTCGCGTCGCGGTGCATCCAGTAGCGGTGATAGGCCAGCTGTTCCCAGTCGGGCGGAAGCCGGCCCTGCAGCAACGGGCGGAAGCTGCGGCCCTGCATATAGCTCGGCTGCACGACGCCCGCGACGTCGAGGAAGGTGGGCGCGAAGTCGACGTTGCTGACGATGTCGCCGCAGATCCCTCCCGCTGCGATCTCACGTGGGTAGCGCACGACGAACGGCATCTGGAACGACTCTTCGTACATGAAGCGCTTGTCGAACCAGCCGTGCTCGCCGAGGAAGAAGCCCTGGTCGGACGAGTAGATGACGAGCGTGTCCTCGGCAAGCCGATGAGCGTCGAGGTAGTCGAGGATGCGGCCGACGCCGTCGTCCACGGCGGCGATCGTGCGCAGGTAGCGCTTCATGTAGCGCTGGAACTTGAAGCGTGCGTATTGCTCGCTCGTCTCGAAGGTGAAGACTTCGGCCGTGTCCTTGTCGATCAGGCGCACGGTGCGCAGGTCGTCGGGGTTGGGCAGCTTGCGCTCCGGCGACCCGGAATGGAGGGGCTCGCCGACCTCGGCACCGCCCTCCGGCTGCACCAGGCCCAGATCGAGGTAGGTCATGTCATCGGCGATGCGCATGCGCGCGGCGGCCGCGGCCTTTGCGCGGTTCTTGTAGTCGTCGTCGAAGGTCTCCGGCAAGACGATGTCGTCCGGGTAGAGATGCTTGTGCCGCGGGTGCGGCTCCCACGAGCGGTGCGGCGCCTTGTGGTGGCACATCAGGAAGAAGGGCCGGTCGCGGTCGCGCTGCTCGAGCCAGGCGAGCGACTTGTCGGTGATGATGTCGGTGGCATAACCGTGCACGGTGGACGGCCCGTCCGGGCCGATGAACACGGGGTCGTGGTAGTCGCCTTGCCCGGGCAGCACGGACCAATGGTCGAAGCCCGTCGGTTCGTGGTCCTGGCCCTCGCCCAGGTGCCACTTGCCGATGATGGCGGTCTGGTAGCCGGCTGCCCGCAGCTGCTTCGCGACGTTCGGTCCGCGGTTGTCGATTCCGCTGGCCAGGGTCAGCACGCCGTTCACGTGGTTGTGCGTGCCGGTGAGGATGCTGGCCCGGCTCGGCGTGCAGATGGAATTGGTGACGTAGCAGTGGTCGAAGCGCATGCCCTCGCGGGCGATGCGGTCGATGTTCGGCGTGCGGTTGATGCCGTGCCCGTAGCAGCTGATCGCCTTCGCGGCATGATCGTCGGCCAGGATGAAGACGATGTTGGGGCGCTTCTTGGTCATGCTCGATGCGTCGTTCAGACCTTCGTTTCGGCGTACTTGGCGGCCAGGAAATACTTGTCGGGGCTCACGTTGTCCGGCACGCGGCCCAGGCTCTTGAAGAGCTCGTTCATCCCGGTGAACCATCGGTTGACCGTCCCGTCGCGGGTCAGCTTGACCAGTTCGTCGGTGCTGAAGTGTTTGGTGACCGCGGCCTCCGACTCGAGCGCGGGCAGCGGCGCATCCAGCAGCTTCGCCGTGAGCTCGACCGCCTGCTTCAGGTTCTTGACGCGGAAGTCGTTCGCCTCCTTGATCACGCGGATCATGGCCTCGACCAGCGCGGGGTTGGAGTCCGCGAGGTCGCTGCGCGACACGAACGACGTCGGGAAGCAATACGTCGGGTAGAGCTCGTTGTTGGAGAACAGCTCCTGCAGCTTGGGCACGCGCGACTTGATGGTCCCCACCAGCGGATACCAGATGCCGGCGGCATCGACCTGCCCGGACGCGAAGGCGGTGACGATGGTGCTCGGATCCATCGCCACGCGCTTGACGTCGTCGAGCGACATGCCGGTCTTCTGCAGCGCCAGGCGCAGCAGCATGTCGCCGGTCGTGCCCTCGGGCACGGCGACGGTCTTGCCCTTGAGCTCCTTGATCGACGCGATGCCCGGCTGGGCGATGACGCGGTCCGAGAAGCCGAGGTTGTTGATCGCGATGACCTTCGCGCGCCCGGACATCGGCAGCCACAGCGCGCCGGGGCCGATGTAGCCGAAGTCCAGGTCCTTGGTGCCCAGCGCCTGGACCTGCAGCGGACCGTTGGTGAAGACCTTCGGCTCGGCTGCGATGCCGTGCTTGGCCCACAGGTTGAGCTTGTTGGCGACGGCCACCATCGAGGCGCCGTTGAAGTCGCCGTTGTAGCCGATGCGCGCCGGCAGCGGCTTGGCGGTCTGCGCGCGGGCACCGATGCACGCGAGCCCGGCGCCGAGGCCGAGTGACAGCACGGCGCGCCGCGTGCTCGTTCTGGATTCTGTCCGCTTCATGAGGTCTCCTGGGTTTTCAGTCACCCGCAACGGCGGCTTCGGCCGGCCGGGACTCTGGCTGGTGGTACACGGCGTCCCACACCTGATTGCGAATGCGCATGAACTCCGGGGACAGCCGCATCGCTTCGGTGCGGGGGTACGGCAGGTCGACCGGGATGACCTGGTGGACACGGCCGGGACGCGCCGCCATCACGATCACGCGGTTGGCGAGATAGACCGCCTCCTCGACGTCGTGCGTGATGAACATGACGGTGCGCGTGTCCTTCGCCCATGTCGCGAGCAGCTGGTCCTGCATCGTCACGCGGGTCAGCGCGTCCAGCGCGCCGAACGGCTCGTCCATCAGCAGGATGGCCGGGTCCACGGCGTAGGCCCGGGCGATCGCGCAGCGTTGCTTCATGCCGCCCGACAAGGTCTTGGGCAGCGCGTCCGCAAACCGGGTCAGGCCGACCAGCTCGATGCAGCGGTCCACGATGCGCTCGCGTTCCGGTGACGGCACCTTGGCGATGTCCAGCCCGAACGCGATGTTCTGGCGCACCGTGAGCCAGGGAAACAGCGCGTACTGCTGGAAGATGACACCGCGCTCGGGGCCCGGCCCGTGCACCGGCTTGTCGTCGACGAGCACGCGGCCCGCGCTCGGTTCGAGCAGCCCGGCCGCCGCATTCATCAGCGTGGACTTGCCGCAGCCCGAGGGGCCGACGACCGTGACGAACTCGCCGTCCGCAATGTCCAGCGAGACCTGGTCCAGCGCCTTGAACGCATGGCCGTTGAGTTCGAAGGTGCAGCTGAGATGCTGGAACGAGATCTTGGGATTCATCGCCGCTCCTGCCATGTCGTCAGTCGCTTGTCGGCCCACAGGATCGCGCGGTCCATCACCATGCCGAGCACGCCGATCAGCACGAGCGCGACGAAGATCGTCGGCAGGTCGTAATACACCTGCGCCTGTTGCATGCGATGGCCGAGGCCCTCCTGCGCGGCGATCAGCTCGGAGGCCACCAGCGTCGACCACGCCGCCCCCAGGCCGATGCGCATGCCGACCAGGATGAACGGCGTCGACGCCGGCACGACGACGCGGCGGAACACCGTGAAGTCGTCGGCGCCGAGCACGCGAGCCGCGTTGATCAGCACCTTGTCGACCGTGACCACGCCTTGGAACGTGGAGATGACCGACACGAGAAAGGCCGCCAGCGTGATCACGAAGACCTTGGGCACTTCGCCGATGCCGAGGAAGACGATCGCGATCGGAATGATGGCGAGCGGCGGAATGGTGCGAAAGAATTGGATGTAGGGCTCGAGCAGCCCGCGCACCCAGCCGTACCAGCCCATCAGGAAGCCCAGCGGAATGGCCAGCAGCGTGCCGATCGCGAAACCGAGGAAAACGCGCCGCAGCGAGGCGCCGACGTCGACAAGGATCGAACCGTTGGCGAGCAGCTGCACGCCGCGCTCGAGCACGGCCTGCGGTCCGGGCAGCCCGTTGAGGTCGAGTTTGGCGACGGCCCACCACGCGACGAGCCCGAGCAAGACGGACGCGATGTTGAGCGTGGCGAGCCGTGGGGTCGGTCTGCCCGAAGACAAGCGCGGCGCAGTCTTCGGCGAAGAGGGAAGCGTGGTGGACATCGTGACCCTTCTTCAGTGGAGCGCCAGGAACCGTTCGATGCCGACCATGGCCGCCCCGATCTGGGCGCCGCGGCCGACGAGCGAACTGCGCAGCAGCCTGACCTGCTGCGTGAATTCGCCCAGCGCCAGCCGCTTGATGTCGGCCAGCAGGTCGTCCAGAAATCGGTCGGAGGCGGACGCGTAGAGGCCGCCGAGCACGATCGTTCTCGGATTGAGGAGGTCGATCGCGATGCCCAGGCCGATCGCGAGGTAGTGCACGGTCTGCGTGTAGAGGCGCCCCGCGGTCTCGTCGCCTGCAAGAGCGCGCCGCTCCAGCTCCGGAATGACGTCCGCTGCGCCCGCCTTCAGACCCAGCGCGGTTTGCAGGTGGCGCTCGGTGACCACCATGCCCAGCCGCAAGTCCTCCGGGGTGTCCGGCGCGGAAGCATGGCGCTGGACCGGGATGTTGCCCAACTCGCTCAGGACATAGTGGCGCTGCCGCGCCGAAGCGACGCCGTCCACGATCGCCGCGCCCATGCCGTGCTTGGCCTGCACGTAGAGCAGCGGGGGCACGCCGTCGGATCGGAGTTGCTGAAGTTCTGCCAGCGCCATCGCGCGGGCGTTGTTGTGCACGATCACGGGCAGCTTGGTGCGCGCCTCCAGATGGTCGGCGATCGCCACGTGGCTCCATCCGATGTGGGGCGCGCGCAAGCTCACGCGCATCGGATCGTCCACGAAGCCCGGCACGACGATGGCCACGCCGATCGGCCGCCCGGCGCGCTTGCCGCGCGATGCACCGACGAGGTCGGAGACGAGGGCCGCGACCGCGTCTAGCGTGTCCTCGGGTGGCCGGCTCGCGACACGCAGCGCGACGTGACCCTGCTTCGCGACAGAAAGATCGAGCTGCACGACGGCCCAATCGAGCCCCTCGGGGGTGATGGCGACGCTGATGACCGGCCGGGCATCGGGCACGAGCCGCAGATCGAGCCGCGGCCGCCCGACACCGTTCTGCGCCTGCGGGCCCGACTCGTCGATCAGACCCTCCGCGAGCAGGTCCGCGACCACCTTGGTCATGGTCGTCGGTGCGAGGCCCAGCGATTCGCACAGCTCCACCCGCGACTGGGGGCCCGTGTCACGCAGCGCGCGTATCACCTTGAGCCGATGCTCCACGCGAATCTGCTCGACAGGGTTGAACTTCGCTTGATTCATTAATTACTACCTAGTGGGAAATAATATAGAAACACGTCATCAAGACGTCGAGGGGGACAAACCCGAACAAAACTTCACGCACGAGGCGCGGCCGCACGGGTCCACCGACGCCGCGGCACGCCCGTTATGGTTGTCTCATGACTCCTGCTTCGTCCCGACGACACGTGCTCGCAGGCCTGCTCCTGTGCGGCAGTCTCGTGATGGCGCTGTCGCCGCAGCACGGCGCGGCGGCACGCCCGAAGCCGGCGCCGGAGCTGGCCCCGCAGACCCTCGAGGCGGCGCCCGGTGCGCAGCTGCCCCTCTACGTCTCGCGCGATTGGTCGCGGCCCTTGCCGGACATCGAGCGCGCCGTGATCGTGGTGCACGGCCACGCGCGCAACGCCAGCGAGTACTTCAGCGTCGGACTGGCCGCGCAGGCGGCCGCCGGCGACGTTGGCCGCGCGACGCTGATCGTCGCGCCGCAGTTCATCGATCAACTCGATGTCGACACCTTCGGCGTGCCTGCCAACATCCTGCGCTACTCGCCCGAAGGCTGGGAAGGCGGCGACGCGGCGCTGGGGCCGGTGCCGGTCAGCTCGTTCACGGCGCTGGACGCGGTGCTCGCGCGGCTGGCCGATCACAGCCGCTTCCCGAACCTGAAGACCGTCGTGCTGGCCGGGCATTCGGGCGGCGCGCAAGTCGTACAGCGCTACGCGATCGTGGGACGCGGCGCCGCGCAGCTGGCGCAGGCCGGGATCGCGCTGCGCTTTGTCGTCGCCAACCCGTCGTCCTACGCCTACTTCAGCGCCGAGCGCCCCGTGCCGTCAATCGCCGCGAGCTGCCCGCGCTACGACGACTGGAAATACGGCATGCAGCATCTGCCGCCCTATGCGGCCGGGCGCTCGCCCGTCTCGCTGGAACAAGACTATGTCGCCGCCCATGTGGTCTATCTGCTCGGAACTCGCGACAACGACCCGGAGCATCCGGTGCTGGACCGCAGCTGCATGGGCCGCGCGCAAGGCGCCGACCGCTGGTCGCGCGGGCACGCCTACCTGGCTGCGATGCGCCTGCGCGACCACGGCGCGCCCCATCATGTGCTGCACGAGGTTGCGGGCGTGGGGCACGACGCCCGCGGGATGCTGACCTCCGTCTGCGGACTCGCCGCGCTGTTCGATCGCCCCGGCTGCGACTGACCCGGGCGCCGTGCCGCTCAGCGCCCCGACACGCTGAAGGCCACCGTCGTCACGCCGTCGGCGCTGATCGCGCGGACCGCGCCGCCGTGCATGTTCGCCACCGCCTTCACGATCGCCAAGCCCAGGCCGTGGCCGCGGTGTGCGCCATCGTCGTGGCGCGATGCGTCGACGCGATAGAAACGATCGAACAGGCGCGGCAGGTGCGCCGCCAGGATCGTCGCGCCCGGGTTCGAGACGCTGATCCACACCGCCCCGGCCTGGCGCGCGATGCGCACCGCCAGACGCGAGCCCGGCACCGAATGTTCGATCGCGTTCTGCAGCAGATTGGACAGCGCACGCCGGAACAGCGCGACGTTGATCGTCGCGCGCACCTGCGCCTCGCCTTCGATTTGCACCGTGGTACCGCTCTCGTCGAGCACGAACTCGAAGAACTCGATGGTCTTCTCGACCTCCTGCGCGACGACGACCTCGTCCAGTCCGACCGCGGCCTCGCCCTGGTCGGCGCGCGCGAGGAACAGCATGTCGTTGACGATGGAGCGCAGCCGCTCGAGCTCCTCGAGGTTGGACTGCAGCGCATCGCGCAGCTCCACGGCGCCGCGCGGGCGCGCCAGCGCCACCTGCGTGCCGCCGATCAGGTTGGCCAGCGGCGTGCGCAGCTCGTGCGCAACGTCGGCGTTGAACGCCTCGAGCTGCTGGTAGGCAGCCTCGAGCCGATCGAGCGCACCGTTGAACGCATCGGCCAGGTCCGACAGTTCCACGGGAAGCTGCATGCTCTGCAAGCGCTGCGACAACGCATTCGGTCGCAGCGCCTGGGCCTCGTTCGACAGCCGCTGCAGCGGCCCCAAGCCCACCCGCGCGATCCAGTAACCGAGCAGCATCACGAGCACGACCGCGCTCAGCGACAGCAGCACCAGCGCGGTCAGGAACGCATGCAGCGTCTGCTCGAACGGCGCAACGTCGACACCGACGATCAGCCGCACCGCCGGGCGCTGGTCCAGCGGTTCGATGCGCATCGCCAGCGTGCGGTAGCGCCGGCCATGCTCCGGCAGATCGATCGTGCCGCGCCCATCGGCGTCCTGGGCTATGCGCTCCAGCTCGTCCAGCCCCTTGCCGTACTGAAATCGCGGGTCGTCGCCCAGCACCCAGAAACGCACCCGCTGGTCGGCCGGCGTCAGCGTGTCCAGCTTCGCCTGGACGCGCAGCCAGCGCTCGGGGTCGCCTATCCGTTCGATCGAGTAGCGGATGTTCTGCAGGTTGGTGTGCAGCTCGTCGTCCTGGTGGCGGATCAGCTCGCGCTCGAGGACGCTGTACAGCGCCGCGCCGATCAGCGCGAACGTGGCCAGCGTCGCGAGCGCGAACATCGCGACCAGCCGCACGGTGATGGAGCGGTTCATGCCGTCAGAACGACGCCGGCGCGTCGTCCGCGCGCAGCTCCATCACGTAGCCCATGCCGCGGATCGTGTGCAGCAGCTTCGGGCTGAACGCGGCGTCGATCTTCGCGCGCAACCGTTTGATCGCGACCTCGACCACGTTGGTGTTGCTGTCGAAGTGCATGTCCCACACCAGCTCGGCGATCGCCGTCTTGGACAGGATCTCGCCCTGGCGCCGCGCCAGCACCGCGAGCAGCGCGAACTCCTTGGCGGTCAGGTCGATGCGCGCGCCGCCGCGCCACGCCTTGCGCGCGAGCAGGTCGATCTGCAGGTCGGCGATTCTGAGCTGCATCGGCTCCTGGCTGCGGCCGCGGCGCTGCAGCGCCTGCAACCGCGCGACCAGCTCGAGGAACGAGAACGGCTTGATCAGGTAGTCGTCGGCGCCGTCGTGCAGGCCGCGCACGCGGTCTTCGATGCGGTCGCGCGCGGTCAGCATGATGACCGGCGTCTGCTTGACCTGGCGCAGCGCTCGAAGCACCGCGAAGCCGTCCAGGCCGGGCAGCATCGCATCGAGCACGATCACGTCGTAGTCGTGCACCAGCGCGAGATGCTGGCCGTCGACGCCGTTGCGCGCGACGTCGACGGCGCAGCCCTGCTCGCCCAGTCCTTTTTCCAGGTACTCGGCGGTCTTGGGCTCGTCTTCGACGATCAGCAGTCTCATCGGCGTTCAGTGTGCGTCGCCGGCCGGAAGCGGCGCGGCGCCCTCTTCCTTGGTGCGCCTGCGCTCGCGCCTTGCCGCCTTGCGGCGTTCGTACCAGTAGTGCGCGCGATCGAGGTAGAGGTATACCACCGGCGTCGTGAACAGCGTCAGCAGCTGCGACAGGATCAGCCCGCCGACCATCGCATAACCGAGCGGGCGGCGCAGCTCGGAGCCCGAGCCGTGGCCCAGCATCAGCGGCAGGCCGCTGAGCAGCGCGCACATCGTCGTCATCATGATCGGCCGGAAGCGCAGCAGGCAGGCCTGGTAGATCGCCTCCTGCGGCGCCATGCCCTGCTCGCGCTCGGCGGTCAGCGCGAAGTCGATCATCATGATGCCGTTCTTCTTGACGATGCCGATCAAGAGGATGATGCCGATCAGCGCGATCACCGTCAGCTCGTAGCCGCCGGCCATCAGGATCAGCAG
>DATEFR010000694.1:0-7297 GCA_035280545.1 Burkholderiaceae bacterium
GCGACCCGTTCACCGGCCTCGAGCACGACGACATCGGCACCGCGCCGCGCCAGCGCGAGCGCGGCCGACAGCCCGGTGAAACCGCCGCCGACGATGACGACATCGGCCGTGGCACCCAACTCGCGCTCGCGCGGCACGAACGCCGCGGCGGAGTCGGTCCAGTAGGCGTCGAGCTTCACGGCGGCGATACGAGCCGGGGTTGACTCAGAGACCGACGACGCCGGGTAGCCCGCCGATGTCGGCGATCTCGACGTAGCGATACGCCGGGTTGCCGGGCCCGTGCCCGCGATTGACGAACACCTTGTTGACGATGCCCAGATCGTCGGCCGACATCAGGTCGTAGCGCAGGCTGGACGAGACGTGCAGCACGTCCTGCGGGTTGCAGCCCAGCGAATCGAGCATGTACTCGAACGCCTGCAGCCGCGGCTTGTAGGCTTGCGCCTGCTGCGCGGTATAGACGCGATGGAACGGCGCGCCCAGCATCGCGACGTTCTTCTGGATCTGGTCGTCCGACGCGTTCGACAGGATCACCAGCGGGATCTCGCGCGCGACCTTCGCGAGGCCGGCCGGCACATCGTCGTGCGGACCCCAGGTCGGCACCGCGTCGTAGTACTTCTGCGCTTCGTGGTCCAGGTACTGCAGCTTCCATTTGCGGCACAGGCGGCGCACGGCGTTCTTCAGCACGGTCTCGTACGGCTTCCAGTCGCCCAGCACTTCGTCGAAGCGGTAGGCACTGAAGTCGGCAATGAACTGCTCCATGCGCTCGGCCGGGATTCGGTCGGCAAACATGTCGCGCGCCATCTCGCCCATGCGGAAGCGGGTCAGCGTGCCGTAGCAGTCGAAGGTGATGTATTTCGGGCGAAAGCTCATGGTCCTGGTCTTCCTCGTCTGGCTTCTCGGGAGCGCGGCAGCGCTGTCATCACGGCGTCATTGCAGCATGCGCCGTCTGCGCGCTTGTAGGGATTTCGGCCCCGCGCCGCGCTGAAACTGTGGTTCGCGGGGGCGGCTACGGCATGCCATGCGGTCTGCGCGAAGGGTGGGCGTGCGCGCACCTCATTGCGCCGCGGCGAAGTCGATCAGCACGCTTTTGAAGCGCAGATTCGCTTCGACGGCTTGCCGGCCCAGGTCCTTGCCGATGCCGGATTGGTGGTAACCCCCGGTCGGGATCACGAAGTCGGCACTGCGGCCATAACGGTTGATCCACACGGTGCCGGCCGCGATGCCGCGCATCGCGCGCAGTGCGCGGCCGATGTCGGCGGTGTGCACGCCGGCCGCCAGGCCGTAGCGCTCGTGCGCGGCCAGCGCGAGCCCTTGCGCCTCGTCGTCGAACACCTGGACCGTCAGCACCGGGCCGAAGATCTCTTCCCGCACCGCCGGGTTGTCCGCCGCAACGCCTTCGATCAGCGTGGGCTGGAAGTACGCGCCACCCGGGCCGTCGTCGAACAAGCCGCCGCCGCAGCGCAGTTGCGCGCCGGCCGCGCGAGCACGTTCGACGATCGCGGCGATGCGCTGCGCCTGCAACGCCGAGACGATGGGCGACAGCGTTGCCTCGCTGTCCCAGGTCGCGCCGGGGCGCAGCGCCGCGAAGCGCGCTTCGATCTTCTCGATCAGCGCCTCGGCGATGCCGCGCTGCACGATCAGCCGCGAGCCGGCGACGCACACCTGGCCCGCGTTCCCGGTGATCGCGCCGGCGATCGTCCCGGCGAGCTTGGCGACATCCGGCGCATCGTCGAACACGAGCTGCGGGCTCTTGCCGCCGAGCTCCAGCGTCACCGGCTTCGGGCCGTGCGCTGCGCATGCGGCCATGATCGCGGCGCCGGTGGCGGTCGATCCGGTGAATGTCACCTTCGAAATCAGCGGGTGGCGCGACAACGCATCGCCGGTCGTGCGCCCGTCGCCCTGCACGATGTTGAAGATGCCGGCCGGCACGCCCGCCTGGATCGCGAGCTCGGCCAGGCGCAGCGCCGAATACGGCGTGAGCTCCGACGGCTTCAGCACGACCGCGTTGCCGGCGGCCAGCGCGGCGCCCACCTTCCACGAGGTCATCACGAGCGGGAAGTTCCACGGCGTGATCGCACCGACGACGCCATACGGCTCGGCGACCACCATGCCCAGGTGATCGTGGCGTGTCGCCGCGACATCGCCGCCCAGCTTGTCGGCGTATTCGGCGAAGAAGCGCAGGCCTTCGGCGGTGAACGGCACGTCCCATGCGGCAGCATCACGCAACGGCCGTGTCGAGCCCACCGCCTCGAGCGGCGCGAGCACTGGCGCATCGGCCTCGACCAGATCGGCCCAGCGGCGCAGCACGCGCGCGCGTTCGCGCGGGGCGCGGCGCGCCCAGTCGCTGTGCCGCCAGGCGGCGTCGGCATCGGTGACCGCGGCATCGACCATGTCGGCATCGGCGATCGGCAGGCCCGCCTGCACGCGCGCATCGGACGGGCGGCGCACCTCGAGACGATCGCGGTCGCGGACGACGCGGCCGCCGATGAAGTGCCCGCGGGTCACGCCGATCTGGTCGGGATCGAAGAGTTGCTGCATGGATGCGCTCGAGCAAGCCGGGTGGAAATGCGCCAGATGCTAGTCAGGGGCTTGCCGCATTTGTGCCTGTAGACACGCTCGCCTCGGCAGCGAATGTCGAAGCGCGGGCGCCGCGCAGCGGATGCTTGCGAATTGCGCGAACGGCGTTGCCGGGGCTGGCGCGGCGACGCGATGTCGTCCAAGATCGACGCGGCTTTCCGACCCACAGACGTTCGACATGCGCAAATCCCTGCCGAAACAACCTGCCGACGGCGTGCACCTGCGCGCGATGACGGCCGACGACCTGCCGCATGCCCAAGCGCTGTCGGATGAACTGCGCTGGCCGCATCGCCTTGCCGACTGGGAGCAGGCGTACCCGCATGCCCGCGGCATCGTCGCCGAGCGCGACGGCGAGATCCTCGGCACCGCGCTGTGCTGGCCGTGGGGGCCGCGTCACGCGACGATAGGCTTGGTGATCGTGCGCCCGGCCTGCCAGGGTCAGCGCATCGGCCACCGCCTGATGAGTGCGCTGCTCGCCGAGCTGCAGGACCGCACCGTGCTGCTGCACGCGACGACGGAAGGCCGCGGCCTCTACGAACGCCTCGGGTTCGAGCGCACCGGCGAACTGCGCCAGCACCAGGGCATCGCCGCTCCGGCACCGCTGGTCGCGCTGCCGCCGCTGTGCCGGCTGCGCCCGGCCGGCGCCAGCGATGCCGCGGCGTTGCAGAAGCTGGACGCGCAGGCGCGCGGAATGCCGCGCGATGCGCTGGTCGACGAATTGCTCGCGGCCGCGGACGCCTGCGTCGTGCTCGACCACGATGCACAGCCGCGCGGCTTCGCGATGCTGCGCCGCTTCGGCCGCGGCCATGCGATCGGGCCGGTGGTGGCGCCCGACATCGACAGCGCGAAAGCGCTGATCGCGCATCTGGTCGGATTGAACGCCGGGCACTTCACGCGCATCGACGTCGATGCCGCGTGGGGCTTGGCCGAATGGCTGGAGAGCCTGGGGCTGCAGCGCGTCGATGCGCCGACGACGATGGTGCGCGGCAAGCCGTTGGCCGTGCCGGCACACGGCCCGCACCTGTTCGCGATCGTGACGCAGGCGATCGGTTGACACGTCATGCCAAACGCGACACCGACCACCACCACGTTCCTCTACAAATCAGACCCGGCACGCGGCCGCTTGTGGGCCGAAGTGTTCGCGCGCCGCGCGCCGCATCTCGACTTCCGGATCTGGCCCGACATCGGCGACCCGGCCGCGGTTCGCTTCCTCGCGGCTTGGGAACCGCCGGACGATCTGGCCGCGCGCTTTCCGAACCTGCAGGTGCTGTTCTCGTCGGGCGCCGGCGTCGACCAGTTCGACTTCGCGGCGCTGCCGCCGACGCTGCCCATCGTGCGCATGATCGAACCCGGCATCGTGCGCGGCATGGTCGAGTACGTGTGCCATGCGGTGCTGGACCTGCACCGCGACATGCCGGCCTACCGCCGCCAGCAAGCGCATGGCGAGTGGAAGCCGTTGCCGGTGCGGCCTGCGAGCCAACGCCGCATCAGCGTTCTGGGCCTGGGCTCGCTGGGCCAGGCGGTGCTCGCGCAATTGCCGGCGTTCGGCTTCGACTGCGCGGGCTGGAGCCGGTCGCGGCATGCCATCGACGCTGTCGCGTGCTACGCCGGCGACGCCGAGCTGCCGGCGTTTCTCGCGCGCACCGACATCCTCGTCTGCCTGCTGCCGCTGACCGATGCGACACGCGGCTTTCTCGATGCACGCGTGTTCGCGCGACTGAGCCGCGGCGCCAGCCTGGTGCATGTCGGCCGCGGACCGCAGTTGATCGTCGACGATCTGCTTGCGGCCTTGAACGACGGGCAGATCGCCGAGGCCGTGCTCGACGTCACCGACCCGGAGCCGCTGCCGAGCACGCATGCGCTGTGGCGCCATCCACGCGTGCGCATCACGCCGCACATCGCGAGCATGACGCAGCCGCTCAGCGCCGCCGAAGTCGTGGTCGACAACCTGCAGCGCCACGCGACGGGCGAACCGATGGTTGGGCTGGTCGATCGGGCGCGCGGCTACTGAGTCGAACTCCCTCGAGGAGCGGAGCGCGACGAGGCCGCCGGGTGGCCTCGTCGTACCACCACCGAAGCACGCCAGCGAGAACCTCGGCGGTGCCCGATCAGGACGGCGGTGCGCTTTGCGGAGCGAAGTAAAGGAGGAGGCTGGGCGCAGCCCAGCCGGGGGACATGAGCGCAGCAGAATGCCCCGCCGTCCTGATCTCGCGCCAACGTCTCAGGCGACTGGACCCTGACGTGCGCGCAACTCAGCTCAGATGTGCAGCCAGGCCAGACCGCCCAGCACCACGCCGATGCCGCTGAGCCCGAACACACCGTACTCCAGCCACTTGCGCTTGGTCAGCAGCGCGATCGCGGCCATCGCGATGGCGATCTGCAGCGCGGTCGTGGCCTGCGCCCAGCGGTGGTGCTGGTGCATCTGCTCGGCGCTCTTGTCGTCCCAGGCCTTGGCCTCGGCTTCGAGCTTCTCGGCGGCCAGCTTGATCTCGGCCTTCTCGGCCTTGTAGCGGTTGATCTCGCCGGTGTAAAAGGCCTTGCGCGCGTCGGGCGCGAGCTCGAGCGCGAGTTCGCTCAGGTTCTGCTTGCTGCTCTTGGCCTGGTAGTAGTTCCATTGGTTCGACGCTTCGGTCTTCTTGATCGCCGCGTCGTTCTTGTAGAGGCCGGCATTGGCCTGGGTCGCGCCGCCCATGTACGCGAAGATCGCGCCTATGGTCGCGACGATCGCGGTGGTCACCGCGAGCTGCCCCGCCAGGCCTTTAGGTTCGTGCTGCGCGGCATGCTCGAGCTCGTGGTCGTGCGGGCCGTGCACGTGGAAACCGCCTTCGGACATCTCAGGACTCCCGCCGGGCAGCGCTAAGGGGCGAACGAAGTGAGCGTAGGGGTGCCATTTATCCTCCGATACGTTTGTAGGTGACGAAACTGTAGGGCACGCCGTGGGCGCTGGTGTGACGCTCGCGCTCGGTTTCGACGAAGCGGCTGCGGTCCCACGGCGGGAAGAAGGTGTCGGCGTCGAAGTCGGCGTCGATTTCGGTCAGCACCAGCTCGTCGACCTGCGGCAAGGCGAGCGCGTAGAGCTGCGCGCCGCCGATCACGAAGGCCTTGGCAGCGTCATGTGCGGCGGCGAGTGCTGCGGCGAAATCGGGCACGGCTTCGGCGCCTTCGGCACGCCAGGCGCGGTCGCGGCTCAGCACCAGGTTACGGCGCCCCGGCAGCGGACGAAAGTTCGGCGGCAGCGAATCCCAGGTCTTGCGCCCCATGATGACCGGGCAGCCCATCGTGACGCGGCGGAAGCGGCGCAGGTCCTCGCTCTCGTGCCACAGCAGGGCGTTGTTCTTGCCGATCGCGCCATGGCGGGCGATCGCGGCGATCAGTGCGAGTCGGGGGCGGTGATCCATGGGCCGCGATTGTGTCGCAGCGCGGGCCCGGGTGGTTCACGTCAGCGACGCGGCCTCCTTGCCGTTCGCGAAGTGCTGCTGCATCAAGAGCCGCGCGCGCTCGGCGTTGCGCGCCTTCAGCGCCGCCATGATCTGGCGGTGCTCCTTCAGCGAAGCCTCGAGCCGGCCTTGCTTGAACAGCGAGTGGTGGCGGTTGAGCTTCATCACCTTGCGCAGGTCGGCGACCAGCTGGTTGCGCCAGCGGTTGTCGGCGATCTCGAGCAGCTTCATGTGGAAGCGCTCGTTGGCGGCGAAGAACGCGTCGCGGTCGTCGACCTGGTCCTCGAGTTGCTGGTGCAGCGCCAGCAGATCGGCGATCTGCGCGGCGCTGGCCGATTGCGCGACCACCGCGGCCGCGTCGCTCTCCAGCAGTGCGAGCAGGTGATAGACCTCGGCCAGGTCGCGCTGCGAGACCTCGGTGACGTAGGCGCCGCGGCGCAGCTTCATCGTCACCAGGCCTTCGGCGGCCAGCACCTTCAGCGCCTCGCGCAATGGCGTGCGGCTGATGCCGTATTCGGCGGCCAGCGCCTGCTCGTCTATCCAGCTGCCGGGGTGCAGCGTGTGCGCGAGGATGCGCGCGCGCACCGCCTCGGCGACCTGCTCGTACAGCGCGCGCTCGCGCAGCCGGCCAGGCGCGGCGGCCGGGCGCGCGGCCAGCGTGGGAGGAGGCTCGAGGGCGATGTGCGGCTTGGACATACGGGTGAGCCGAGAGAGGGAGGGAGGCGGCTTGTCGCTAGAATTCAATTTTGAATTATGATGAGACCCAGCGTCGCCGTCCAGTCCTCTTCATACTGGATCGTCGCGAGGGCGCAGGACACATCCACCATGGCACAGGACTCGACACTCAACTCCGATTCGTTGGCGGCGTGGGAGAAGGCCGCGGCCAAGTCGGCGCCCGGCGGCGACCTGAACGCGCTGAACTGGGTCACGCCCGAAGGCCTGACGGTCAAGCCGCTGTACACCGCGGCCGACCTGCAGGGCCTGCCGAACACCGACACCTTGCCCGGCTTCGCGCCGTTCGTGCGCGGCCCGCAGGCGACGATGTACGCGGTGCGGCCGTGGACCATACGCCAGTACGCGGGCTTCTCGACCGCCGAGGCGTCGAACGACTTCTATCGCAAGGCGCTCGCCGCGGGGGGCCAGGGCGTCAGCGTGGCCTTCGACCTCGCGACGCATCGCGGCTACGACAGCGACCACCCGCGCGTGACCGGCGATGTCGGCAAGGCCGGCGTCGCGATCGACTCGGTCGAGGACATGAAGATCCTGTTCGACGGCATCCCGCT
>DATEFR010000695.1:0-2009 GCA_035280545.1 Burkholderiaceae bacterium
GCGATGAAGCCTATGCCTTCCGAGTACGGGATCGTGTTCGGGAACGACTGCGCAAAGGTCTCGTAGCGCGGGAACTCGACGATGCGGAACTGGCGGTACTGGTACGGGCCGAAGTTCCGGCTGTCGTAGCTGAGCGCGGCCTTGGTCGCGGCCAGCATCGAATCGAGGTTGAACTCGTGGCCGCTCTGGTAGTAGATCGCGAGCGGCACGTCGCCGGCATCGCCACCAGGCGTGGGACCCCCCTCGCGGTGCCAGGCGTCGCGGCGCACCGCGTAGCGGCCCGACTGGAACGCGAAGAAGTTCGCGATCGGCGCGTCCATCTTGTAGTGGAAGTAGCGCCGCCCGCCCTCGGTCCACTCGCGCTGCAGGTCGCCCGGCGAAATCGCGATCTGGTCGGCCTCGGTCGACAGCGTGACCTCGAACGAGACATAGTCGGCGTCGGATTCGAGCCCGTTGATCCTCAAGCCCTTCGGGTCGTCGCGATCCAGCATGCGCTCCTTGGGGGCCAGGCCGAACTTGCGCCGGTCCTGGTCGCGCTCCAGCTCGGCGTGCGGGTTGTAGCCCAGACTGGGCAGCAGCAGGCGGCCGTTGACGAAGCTGCCGTTGTAGACCACCGCGGTGTTCGAGCCCTCGTTCGTGAAGCCGTGGGTCGGCAGTTCGAGGTCGAACGCCAGCGTCGTGCTCTGGCCGGGCGCGAGCGGCGCGGCAAGCTTGTAGCGGCGCACGCCGACGTTCGGATCGTCGTCGGCCAGCGTCGCCGGCACGCCGAACTCGAGCTTGTGGATCACCAGCGCACGGCGCGCCACGAAGTTCAGGTGCACGGTCTGGACCGGCACCTCGTTGCGGTTCGTGATCGCGTAGGCGCCGCGCACGCGCACGCGCTGCTCGGCCGGGTACAGCGCGACGTCGAGGTTGACCGCGGCGACCTTGGGCTGCGGCTCGTCGGCGTAGCGCTTGTAGGTTCGTTCGTAGTCGACCCGTTGCTGCTGCGTGTCGCGGCTCGTCTGGTAGACGTTCAACACGTTGGTGTTGTAGTAGATCCAGCCGCCCAGGCCCGCGAACGCGAGCAGCGCGCCGCCGACTAGCGCGAGCGTGGGCGCGGTCAGCCGGGCGCGCGCCGTCGCCCAGCGCTCGCGCCAGCCCGCCTGCGTGCCGCGCGTCCACAGCAGATAGGCCGCGACCAGCAGCAGCAGCGAGCCCGCGCCCCAGTACGCCTGGAAGCTGCGCAGCCGCAGCATGAAGTGGCCGTAGCCGTTGATGTCCGAGTAGACCGCCTCCGGCACGCTGCCGAACTTGAGCAGGTTGTGCTCCAGCCCGAGCTGGCCGGCGAAGATGATCAGCACGTAGTACACGATCATCACGAAGTGGCCGAGGTACTTGTGGTTGACGATCGCGTGCACCGCGAGCGCCAGCGCGCAGATCAGCCAGTAGTTCAGCAGCTCGATGCCGAACATCTCGTGCAGGTACAGCCACGGCTCGAAGCGGAAGTAGCCCTTGCTCGCCTGGATCGCGATGCCGGCGACCATCAGCACCGCCTGCAGCAGCACGGGAATCGCCAGCAGTGCGACCAGCTTCGCGAGCAGCGGCAGCCAGGTCGGCACCGGTGCGCCGTCGACGATCTGGTCCAGCCGGTGCTCGCGCTCGCGCCATGCCATTTCGCCGGCATAGAACGTCACGATGATCAGCATGAACGCCGCGAACGTGCCGTTCAGCAGGCCGGTCATCTGGAAGGTCAGCGGCCAGGTGCTGGTGCCGAAGGTATCGCCCACCGTCGTGCTCGCGAACACCATGAACAGCAGGCCCGCGAGCACCAGCACGCCGAAGTAGACGTTCTTGACCGTCTCGCGCAGGTACAGCGCCGCGAGGTGCGGCAGCAGCGCGAGCGGGCGCGAGGTGTCGAGCCGCGCGGCGCGACGCGGCCCGATCGCGGGCGCGGCGGTTGCCACGCCGTTTGCGTCGTCATCGTTGCCTGAGCCCTCGGCTTTGGTCGGCCGTTCGTTCGCGGCGGC
>DATEFR010000696.1:0-3531 GCA_035280545.1 Burkholderiaceae bacterium
CCCGTGCAAGCACGTGCTGGCCGCCGAAGCAAGCCGAACGCATTGAGCGCCGATGTTTGAGCCCCGCACGTCACTTGAAACTGCGATCCGCGCCGGCGATGCCGACGCCACGCTGGTGTTGCTGCGCGCAGAAACCCCCGAACAGCGAACCGTGCATCGCGCCGGGCTGATGCGCATGCTGAAGCTGGTGCAGACCGCGCGTTGGGGCAACTCCCCCGGCGATTGGGGTGAGCCGCCCACGCAGGCCCAGCAACACAGCCTCGCCATCGCCATCGTGTTGTGCGGTACCGCGAAGGATGTGGTCGACGCGATGGTGGAGGACGAGCTTCTTGCTGCGCTGGGCCGCGAGTTCCGCCCGCGCTCGCTCGACGGCCTGGCCGACGCCATGTTGAAGCATTCCCCGCTCTGGATCCGCGCGGCGCAGCGCTTGATTGCGGATGGCCTCACGCAGCGGCCCGACACGGACAACTACACGCTAGGCCTCATCGCCTTGCCGAGCGCCACGCGCAGCAAGGAGCGTCTGGTGGCTTTGTTCGAAGCCGATCCCGGGCTGCGCCCGCTGCTGCTGCGCGTCTTCGACATCGAAGGCACCGCTGACGTCTGCCTGGCCTCCAGCGACAAGTACAACCACGATCCGGCGCTGGCGTGGGGCGCCCTCTTGTTGTCGCTGGTCGACGACGGGCTCACGACGCGTGCGGAGCTGTTGGACCGAACGCTCGGCGCACTGGAGAAGGATTGGCCGCAGTACCGCGCCGGCTGGTTCTCGCGTTTTCATGGCGAGCTCGCGCCGGATGCAGTCGCGATGCAAACGCACCTGCCCCGCTACCTGGCGCTGTGCGCCAGCCGCATCCCGCCGACCGTGGCGCTGGCACTCGATGCGCTGAAGAAGCTGGACCTCGCTTGCCCGATTGCCGGCGCCGCCTTGCTCGATGCTTTGCAGCCGGTCATGGCCTCCTCTATCAAGGGCCAACTGGAGGCCGCGATGAAGCTGCTCGATCGCCTGGTTCAGCGCGAACCGGCGCTTGCCACGCAGGCTTCCGCCACGATCATGATGGCCCTGCTGCACGAGGCTGCACCCATCCAAGTGAGCGTGCTGCGGCGACTCGAAGCCTGGGGCATAGACGCAGCCGTGCGTGCTCAACTCGCGAACTTCGTCTCGACCGTTGCTGCGACGAACCGGCCACGGCTGTTGCAGCTGCTGGGCACCGGGAACCCGCTCGCTGTCATGGATGCCGCGCCTACAGCAGCAGCGCCCCCGTCCCGAGTTCATCCGCTCGACGATGAGCGGCGTCTGGCGCCGATGGCCGACCTGCACGAGTTGGTCGAGTGCATCGCGCATGTGTTCGAGAACGCCGACGACGTGGATGCATTCGAGCGTGCGGTGACGGAGCTGGTCCGCATCGCGCCGATCGCCGACGACGCCGAGCCCTTGTTCGCGCCGGTGCGCAAACGCGCGGCGCGGATGCACAAGCTGTTGCCGCGCGAGCTGGCGCGGCTCCTGCTGTTCGTGCTCGACGGCACGCGGGCTGCCGGCCACGCGGGCAAGGACCATGGCGGCAACGACAGCCCGATGGAAGGCCTTCTCAACGAACGCATCGACGGTCTGATGAACATCGCGGCGCAGGGGCGGCGGCTTCCGCCGCTGTCCGCGCCCACGCACCGCGGTGGTTTCATCGCGGCCGATGCCTTCATCGACCGCGTTGCGGCACACCGAGCGGTGGGCCTGGTGTCGTCCGAGATCGAGCAGGTCTGCGCCCTGTTGCGCCTGGCCCCCGATGTCACGCCTGCGCTGCGTTCGCGCGCTCGCGCGCTGCCGGACGATGCCTTCACCCGCGCGCTGCGCTACGCGCTCGGAGACGACGTTTCACCGGGCGCCCAGCGGGAGCTGTTCGCCGCTGCGGCGCGCATCCGCCATCCGCGAGCCGACGACGCAGCGCTCGACGAGCGGCATCCGGGCCTGGGACCGGACGGCGCACGCGCCGCGCGCTACGCGTGGCACCTGAACACCCGTTCGCATGTGTACGACGGCAAGACCTACACGCACCACGACCTGCTGCTCGAAACCCAGGCCGTGCCCGCCGACGTGCCCGGCGCGCGGCTCGCCGTGTTGCGTCATCCGCCGGCCGGCAATCCGCGCAGGCATTACCGATGGTGGAGCTTCGCCGGCATCGATGAAAGCGCGATCCGCTATTCGGCAACGCTGCTGCCGTCCGACCCTGAGGCCTTCTTCGCCGAAGGTGCACGCGCCATCGGCAACAACCTCGATTGGTGGGAGGCACAGTGGCAGAACCGCGCGTATCTCGAACCACTACTCGACCCGGTCACGACGATGACGCCCATGGCGTGCCTCCTGCTCGTCCTGGGTCTCGCTGGCAAGGAACCGGGCCAGACCGCGATCGCCGTCGACGCGCTGGTGCGTGCGCACGCCGAAGGCCGTTTGGCGACTGCAGAAGAGCCGGCCGATACCCTGCGTGCCGTGCTGGCCACCCCTTTGATCAAGGTGGCTCGTCTGCACAAGAGCCTGCTGGCGGCAATCCGCGCCGACGCGCAGACTCACACCCTGGTGTTCGACCTGCTGTGCGCTGCCGTGCAGGCGCGGCCTGGTGATCCCCCGCGAGACATGGGCCTTCTGCTGGACTTGCTGCTCGAGTTGAAGATCAGCGCATCTCGCACGCTGCCACCCGCCACCCGTGCTGCGCTGGCGGACATGAAACTCACCGGGAATGCACGTCCGTTGCAGCGCAGACTGCTCACCTGAGGCCGAAAGTGGCGCAACGCTCAGCCGGCGCGGGCTTCGGCGGCTGGCGCAGCGGCGAACGCCTGCAGGTCGGCGATGACTGGCCTCAGTTGCTCGGCCACATGCTGCGCCAGCACCCGGATCTCGGCGCTGCCCGCGTTCGACCGGCACGCGCTCTCCAGCGCGGTTGCCGCTGTGCACAGCGCGTCCATGCCCAGCGTGTTGGCTTCATTCTTCAGGTCGTGCGCGTCGCGTGTCGCCGCCTCCAGGTCGCCTGCAGCCAGCACTGCATCAAAGCGTTCGAAAAAGTCGACTTCCCGCTTCAGGAACATGGTGAGCACGCGCCGGAACAGTGCTTCATCGCCACCGACGTTCTCGAGCCCGACGCTCGCGTCAAACTGGTATAGCGTCAACGAGGACGTCGCCCGGCCACCTTCGCTTTCTGCGCTCGCCGGACGCAGCCAGCGCGTCAGCGTCGCAAACATCTGCTCGATGTTGATGGGCTTGGCGATGTGGTCGTTCATGCCCGCCTCGATCACCTTCTCACGATCACCGGCCATGGCGTTGGCGGTCATCGCGATGACCGGCAGGTTGCGCAACTCGGGCAGCTTGCGCAGCGCCCGGGTCGCGGCATAGCCGTCGAGCACCGGCATCTGGCAGTCCATCAAGACGCCGTCGAACTGCGCCCGGCCGAGCCAGTCCAGCGCCTCCTGGCCATTGACCGCGACGGTCACGGCCATTCCCGCCTTCTTCAGCAAGTCAATGGCCAGCTCGCGATTGAAGGCGTTGTCTTC
>DATEFR010000697.1:0-2317 GCA_035280545.1 Burkholderiaceae bacterium
CTCGCGTAGACCTTCACGCGGCCGCCGAGCACGATGTACAGCGAGTCGGTCGTGTCGCCTTCGTTGATCAGGATCGCGTGGGTCGCGAACGTGCGGGTGGTGCCGTGCGGTGCGATCGCGTCGAGCAGCTCGCGCGGGAGCCGGTCGTCGGCCGAGCGGTCGGCGGACCCTTCGGGGAAAGCGGCGGCAGCAACAGCGGAACTCATCGGTTCTCCCTCGCGCACGGCGGCGCCCCGATTATCCGGCCCGCCGCAGCGTGTGATCAATGTCACACCGGCCCTGCGCACTGGTTGGCTCGTGCCGGAAGGGGCCGCTGCCTAAAGTTCCTCCCAAGCCGATGCGAATGGTTCGCCGGCCGAACCGAAGCAGACAGGAGCCACCATGAACACGTTCTTCGACGACATCGCTGCCGCTGTTCTCGTTTTCGCGCTGACCATCTGCCTGTCCGCGGTGCAGATCGCAACGCTGCTCGGCGCCTGAGTCCAAGGCCCCGCGGCGGAACGGTCCCGGAGTTGCGCCATGACGATCGCACGTCGCGTCCGGCAGTGGATGGCCAGCACGCTGGCTGGCCGCGCCGCCGCCAGCGTCGCGATCGCCATCGCGATGACCGGATGCGCCGGGCTGCCGAGCCAGGTGCAGCGGCCGGTCTCGGAAGCGGTGGCGCCGCAGGTCGCGGCCGCCACGACGCTGGGCCGGATCGCCGACGCGTCACGCGCCGAATCGGGCCGCGACGAGACGGCGTCGGGCTTTCGCCTGCTGCCGTCCGGCGAGCAGGCCTTCGATGCGCGCATCGCGCTGGTGCGCCGCGCCGAAGCGACGATCGATGTCCAGTACTACCTGATCGCCTCCGACACCACCGGGCTGCAGTTCCTGCGCGAGTTGCGCGATGCCGCTGCCCGCGGCGTGCGCGTGCGGCTGCTCGTCGACGACCTCTACGCGGTGGGCCAGGACGAGCTCTTCGCCGGCCTGGCCGCGCACCCGAACGTCGAGGTACGGCTGTTCAACCCGCTGCCGGTGCGCGAGGGCAGCTTCGCGTCGCGCATCGTCTTTTCGCTGCACGACTTCGGGCGCATCAACCGGCGCATGCACAACAAGCTGTTCGTGGTCGACAACAGCTTCGCAATCGCCGGCGGCCGCAACATCGCCGACGAGTATTTCGACCGCGCCGAGCCGGCGAACTTCATCGACATGGACGTGCTGGCGTCGGGCCCGGTCGTGCATGAGCTGTCGGCGGTGTTCGACAGCTACTGGCGCAGCGAGCACGCGTTCCCGGTCCAGAGCCTGACCAGCGGCCAGGCCGCCCGCGAACCGCAGGGCGCGCGGCGCGAGTTCGACGAGACGGTGGCCGACGTGGCGACGATAGAACCGGTGACGACCACCGATGCGCTCGGGCAATCCGCCGTGGCGGCGCAGCTGGCCGCCGGCCGCGTCGAGCAGCACCCGGGGCAGGTTCGCGTGCTGGCCGATGCGCCGAGCAAGATCGCCTCGCACGACGACGCCGACGGCGAGGTCATGCAGGCGCACCTCGAGCTGATCCGCTCGGCGCAATCCGACGTGCTGATCGCGTCGCCGTATTTCGTGCCGGGCGAGCGCGGCCTCACGGCGATCCGGCAGGCGATGGCCCGCGACGTGCGCCTCTCGGTGATGACGAACTCGCTCGCGACGACCGACGAACCGCTGGTGCATCAAGGTTATGCGAAGTACCGCTACGCGCTGCTGCGGATGGGCGCGTCGCTGTACGAGCTGATGCCGGGCGCCGGCGAGCGCCGCAGCGACGACTCGTCGTTCGGCAGCTCCGGCTCCCGCGCGTCGCTGGGCCGCCTGCATGCGAAGCTCGCGGTCGTCGACGAGCAGCGCGTCGCCATCGGCTCGATGAACATGGACCGGCGCTCGGCGCACAGCAACACCGAAGTCGGCCTGGTCATCACCAGCACCGAGATCGCGGAACAGGTGATCACGCTGCTGCGCCGCGACCGGCTGCCGAAGAGCTATCGGGTGCGGATCGCCGCTGGAACGTCGCAGCAGCTCGAATGGGCCGCTCCGCAGGAGGGGCAATCCGAACGCGTGCTGAACGCCGAACCGGCAGCCCGCGTCGGGCAGAGCGTGCGGCTGTGGCTGGGTGCGCGGGTGATCGGCGAGGAGATGCTGTGACGCCGGCATCCAGAAGAGGCGGGCGGCGCACGCTAGCGGCCGCCGCCGCGGCCTGCCAAGCCTGCGGGTCTAGTGTGCTGTCCCGCAAATATCTGACATATGGACGGGCCGCAACGGGGATGAGCCGTAGGCGCACGGCCAGGGAGATACCGGGCGGTATCTCCCT
>DATEFR010000698.1:0-8308 GCA_035280545.1 Burkholderiaceae bacterium
AGCGTGCCCTCGGTCACGGCGACGTCGTGCACCAGAACCTGGTAGCCGTGCTCGGCAAGGCCGTCCGCGTACGCGAGCTGCAAACGCGGGAACACGGGGCCGAGATCGGACTCGACCGAAGTCTTGACCCGGGCCAGCTGCAGGTCGAGCGCATGGCGGTCGATGCCGCCGCGCAGGCCGCTCGACAGCCGCACCGCCAGCGGCGCTGCGATCGCGTGGTCGCCGTCGGTGTCCTCCTGGTCGGCGCCCTCGCGGTGCGAGATCCACGCCGGCGTGCTGCGCTGCTGGCGCACGCGCCGCGCGAGCAGCCCGGCGCCGATCAGCGCCGCCGACAGCAGCGTGAACACCCATTTCGGAAAGCCCGGCACGACCAGGAAGCTCGCGACCGCGAGGCCCGCGATCATCAGCGCGCGCGGGTGCGCGAACATCTGGCGCGCGATCTGGTTGGCGAGCTGGCGATCGGTCGCGTCGCCGTTGCCGACCCGCGTGATCACGATGCCGGCCGCGATCGAGACCAGCAGCGACGGGATCTGCGACACCATGCCGTCGCCCACCGTCAGGATCGCGTAGCGCTGCAGCGCATCGCCCACGCTCATGTCCTTCATCAGCGTGCCGATCGCCAGGCCCGCGAGGATGTTGACGATCGCGATGATGATGCTGGCGATCGCGTCGCCCTTGACGAACTTCATCGCGCCGTCCATCGCGCCGTGCAGCGTGCACTCCTGCTCGAGGAGCTGGCGGCGGCGCTGCGCCTCGGCCGACGACATCGCGCCGGCGCGCACGTCGGCGTCTATGCTCATCTGCTTGCCCGGCATCGCATCGAGCGCGAAGCGCGCCGCGACCTCGGCCACACGCTCCGAGCCTTTTGCGATCACGATGAACTGGACGATCGCGATGATCAGGAACACGACGCCGCCGACCACGACGTTGTTGCCGACGATCAGCTTGCCGAAGGTGTCGATGATGTGGCCGGCGTTTGCATGCAGCAGGATCAGCTTGGTCGATGCGATGTTCAGCGCCAGGCGGAACAGCGTCGTGAACAGCAGCAGCGAGGGGAAGGTCGACAGCGACAGTGCCGACGGCACGTACATCGCGACGATCAGGAGCACCAGGCTGATCGAGAGGTTCGCCGCGATCAGCAGGTCCAGCAGCGGCGTCGGCAGCGGCAGCACGAACAGCACCACCACCATGACCAGCAGCGCCGCGAGCAGCAGGTCGTTGTGCCGCCCTGCGCCTCGCCATAGGCCGCCCCATCGAGGGCCTGGCGTCGAAGCGCGTGCGAGTACTGCCATGTGCGATGCGCGTATGTCTGAATGTGAAGCAAACGCGTCGGACTCTAGGGAACGGTGCGGCCAGCAGCAACCACGAGTTCTCGTAGTCCGGTCTTTGCATCGCCGATGCGACTACGGCTTTACGTACTACCTCGCGCGGGAGGCTTTCGATAGGCTGCAACGCATCGCCGGCACATCGCGTGAACGACCGCCTCCACACCCGCTTGACTGATGACCTCGCTCGAGACCTCGGCCGAGACCTGGCCGATTCGACGACGCTGCCGCGTCTGGATGCGCGCACGCGCACGGCGCTGAACCGGCTGCACGACGAACGCGCCGCGCCGCTGTCGTTCGCGTGGCGTGGGCAGACATGTCGCTTGCAGTGGCTGTTCGAGACCACGACCATGCCGCCGCACGACGTCTATCGATTCAAGCTCGGTGCACGGACCGGCGTGCTGGGCCTGGACCGGCCGGCACAGATCACGCTGTTCGGCGAGCCGCGGCTCGAAGCATTGCCGCGCGATCTGCGCGCCATCCTGCTGGCCGACGCCGGCCACGAGATCGTCGAAGCCCTGATGCGCGCGACACGGCTCGCATTCGAATGGCTGCCGGGCGACGACGCGACCGCTTCGGCGGTGCATGCGGATGAACAGGCCGCGTGCTTTCGCATCACGTCGGCCACCGAGCCCGGGACCGGTTGGCGCGGCTTCGTTCGTTTCGACGACGCAGCGGCGCTGGCCGAGCTCGTGCCGCCGCTCGCCGCACCGGCGGCGATGCGCAACGGATCGGCCGGCGACAAGCTCGCCGGCCTGCGCTTCCCGTTGCGCTGGCAGATCGGCGCAACGCCCATCCGCCTGCGCGAAGTGCGCAGCATCCGCCCCGGCGACCTCGTCGGCGTCGAGGAGTGGCAATCGGCCGGCACCGCGATCGTCGCGACCGCCGAGCTCGGCGGCCGCCGCCTGGTCGCGCTCGCCGAGGGCTCCCGCATCACGATCCAGCAATCGAGAGACCGAGACAGCACCATGAACCGGAACCCGGACTCCGCGCCGCACGACAGCGCACCGCAGGATGCGGCCAGCCCGCCCCTGGATCACCTCGATGCGCTGGAGGTGACCTTGCGCTTCGAGGTCGGCGACCTCGCGGTCTCGCTGGGCGAGCTGCGCAACCTGCGCGCCGGCCATGTGTTCGAGCTGGGCCAGCCGCTGAACCGCGGCGAGGTGCGCATCGTCGCGCACGGCCACCTGCTCGGCAAAGGCTATCTGGTGGCGGTCGGCGAGCGGCTCGGCGTGCGCGTCAGCGAGTTCGCGCCGGGCCAGATCTGAGCCGCGGGCGACCATGCAGGCCAGCCTGCCCGATCCGCTGACCCTGGTCGCGCTGATCGTCGCGTTCGGCCTCGCGCCGTTCGTCGCGCTGATGGTGACCAGCTACACCAAGCTCGTGATCGTCTTCGGCCTGCTGCGCACCGCGCTCGGGCTGCAGCAGACGCCGCCGAACATGGTGCTCAACGGCATCGCGATCATCCTGTCGGTCTACATCATGGCGCCGATCGGGATGGATGCGGCCGACGCGCTGCGCAGCCGGACCTTCGGCGTCAAGGGCGAAGGCGTCAACGACATCATGGCGGTGATCGACGCCGGCAAGGCGCCGCTCAAGGACTTCCTGCAGAAGCACACCCACGAGCGCGAGCGCCAGTTCTTCCTGAAGTCGGCCACCAGCATCTGGCCCAAGGCGCGCGCCGATGCGCTGCGCGCCGACGACTTCATGGTGCTGGTGCCGAGCTTCACGCTGACCGAGCTGACCCGCGCGTTCCAGATCGGCTTCATCATCTACCTGGTGTTCGTCGTCGTCGACCTGATCGTCGCGACGGTGCTGCTGGCACTCGGCATGTCGATGATCTCGCCGACGACGATCTCGCTGCCGTTCAAGCTGCTGCTGTTCGTGATGCTGGACGGCTGGACCCGGCTGATCCACGGGCTGGTGCTGTCGTATCGCTGATCCGCTGCGTGTCACGCCTTGCGGGGCCGCACCATGAGGCCGAGTACGCTCAGGCCCAAGATGAACATTGCGTAGGTTTGCGGCTCCGGCACAGGAGCGACCCGGCTCAGGCCTGCGGTCAGGAAGCCCGCACCACTGCCGATCTGCAGGGCGATGCCGCCGAATTGGCCACTTCCCGGACTGCTCTCGGAACTACCGCCGGTGAGGAACAACACACCCGACCCGTACGCCCGCAGACTGTCCGGGCCAGCCAAATCGACTTCGCCAAGGACGCCATAGTCGACGACTTGCCCGTCGATGAGAATCAGGTCGGCCGCCAGCACGTGGAAGTTCATGGTCAGGTTGGACGTGAGCGAGACACCGAGCGTCTGGTCGAAGACGTACTGCCCGTCAATCAGGCCACTGGTCTCGAAGGCCAGGGTGCCGCTCCAGTCGAGAAGGCCTGTGAGCGGCGTGCCTCCTGCCCCTGCGAACGTGCCGGCAAAGTCTGCTGCGTTCGCCGTGCCAACCAAGCATCCCGCCACTACCGCTGCCAGCGTCAGGCCGTGTTTCATAGCTGCCCCCTGCCGTAAGTCGTTTCGTCGTTGCGAAGATGAACTATCTGCTCGCCGCGATCGTGCGGAACTCCCAAGATCGTGGGGGCTCGCGATCTGCAGCCGTCGCTCGGCAGCGCGGCGATGCACGCGAAACAGAGTAGGGGGTTGTCAAACGAACGGTCGCGGCCTTGAATGCAACGCAGACGCGCGCGCCGATTCACCACCCATCGCTGCACATCAAACCGAGGTCCGTGCACACGGCGCGAAGTTCGCCGCGACGACACGGGAGCCGGCTTCGACGACAGCGACCATGCAACGACCTGGATGAAGGAGCTTGCCATGAAAGCAAGACTGTTTCTTTCCACGATCCTGGCTCTTGCCCCGTGCCTGAGCTTGGCGGCTGACGTGACGATCACGAGCAACAACTCCTCGCTCAAGGTCACCTCGGACACGGTGCCGGGCTTCCAGCTGCCGCGCGTCATGGACTGGACGGTAGACGGCCGCAGGATCCTGGTCTATCCATCCGCGCCGTGGGACTTCATCGACGTGCAGCACTTCCACGGAGACGCGCACGTCAACACGACGCAGACCCATGCGCAAGGCCCCATGATCGGGTTTGCGGGCACGGTCACCGGAGGCGCCGTCTACACCGTCGACGGGGGCGCCGCCGGCACCGGGGTCTCCCGCATCGTCGAGAAGGCGGACGTCCACAACAAGACCGTCGACCCGCTGGTGGTGCAACTCGCCGGCATGGGATTCAAGCCACCCCGCGAAGACCTCTTTCCGCCTCCCGACTACACCGGGCTCGACGTGACCGGAACGACGACGGTCTTCGTGCAGGGCAATGCCTCGAACTATTCGATCGCAGACAGCCCGCCCTATCCGTTGTCGATCGTTCGGCGGATCGTCTCGTTCACCGGACTGAACCCGCTGCTCAACGAGAACTTCACGATCCCGCCGGGCGCAACGCTGACGATGATCACCGAACTGAACGTGAAACCGCACGTCGCGACGCTCTGCGACCTGTACCCGACGTTCTGCAACCGTCCGATCATCTTCCCACGGCCGTAGAGGCGTGGCGTTGCCGTGGCGTCGTCCTGTGGCGACCTGCCGCGCGGGGGCGCGAGCGCAGCGTGCACGAGAACCGGTCGCGCCGGCAGCGCCTCGGAATGCCGAATGAGCCGCAGGTATTTGATCGCGACTCGGTAACAACCCGGATGCCCGCACAGCCCCCGAGGAGGACAGTGGCCCAAAAAGGCCGGGAGCGGGAGATGCTCGATGAACAGGCAACTGCTGCGGCTGGTGGCGAGTCAGCTTCGGGTCGGCTCGCCGCTGCCTTTCGGCGTTCGTGACGAACACGGCAAGCTGCTGCTCGCCAAGGGTCAGGTGATCGCCAACGACGCGCAGCTCGAGACGCTGCTGGCGCGCGGCCTGTACGCGGACAAGGAGGAACTCGAGGCGGCCGGCAAGCAGGCCGCCGCTGCGGCCGATGCGCGGCGCTCGACGATCTTCGACATCTGGGAGCAGCAGATCTGGGGGCTCAAGCGGCTGCTCGCGAGCCTCGCCGAGGCCGACTTCCCGTCACGCTGCGACGAGTTCGCGGCGCAGGTGACCGGCCTGATCCAGCGTGATCCGGACATCGCGATCTACCTGTCGGTGCGGCAGGACACGAAACGCCTGGTCCTCTACGGCCTCACCCACTCGCTGCACACCGCGCTGGTCTGCTTCCTGATGGCGCAACGCATGGGCTGGCCCGACGAGCGCGCGAGGACGCTCGTCAAGGCGGCGCTGACCATGAACATGACGATCATCGAGGCGCAGGGTCAGTTCGCGGTTCAAGGCCGATTGACCGAGAAGCAGCGGCAGCTGATCGCCGAGCATCCCGACAAGGCGGCCGCCGGCCTGATGGCGGCGGGCGTCGAGGACGAGGCGTGGCTGCAGGCGATCAGCGAGCATCACGAGCGAGCCGGCGGCGGCGGATATCCGCTCGGGCTGGCCAGCCCCTGCGAGAACGCCGCGATGCTGCGCATGGCCGATGTCTTCATGGCGAAGATCAGCCCGCGCGAAGGCCGCACGCAGCTCTCGGTGCAGGACGCGGCCCGCCAGCTGTTCGTCGAAACGAAAGGCAGCCAGGCGGCCGCCGCGATCATCAAGGAATACGGCATCTACCCGCCCGGCAACTTCGTGCAGCTCGCGTCGGGCGAGCTGGCGGTCGTGATACGCCGCGGACCCAACGCGCACGCGCCGGTGGCGGCCGCGATCACCGACAAGAGCGGCACGCCGACCACGACGAGCCTGCGCCGCGACACCGCACAAAGCGCCTACGCGATCAAGGCGGCGCTGCCGGAAACCGCGCTGACGCTGCGGCTGCCGCCGGAGCGGCTCTACGGCCTGACCTGAGGCCACTGAGGCCGCCGCACGGCCGACGCGCCGCGACGGCCCGGTCCTACGACGCGGGAATTCGCGCTGGGGTAAGGTGCCGGGTATGCAAAACGAACACGCCCCGACCCGAGCCGAAGTCGATGCCACGCGCGGGCCGCTGGTGCTGGAGTTCGGTGCCGCCTGGTGCGGCATCTGCCGCGGCATGGAGCCGTTGATCACCAGCACGGCCCGACGGTATCCGGATGTGCGCCACCGCAAGGTCGAGGACGGCCCCGGCCAGCCGCTCGGGCGCTCCTTCGGCGTCAAGCTGTGGCCGACGCTGGTGTTCCTGCGCGAAGGCCGCGAGGTAGCCCGTGTCGTACGCCCGCGAGGCGGGCAAGAGATCGATGCCGCCTTCCGGCTCGTTCTCGCCCAGGCGAACGACGGCGGCTCGAGCGCCGGCTAGGCCCCTCGCAGATCGTTCGCCGGCGCCCGTCGGTTCGTGCACCCGGCCGCGGGGCGGAGCGCGCGCGCAGCGAAGCATCAGCAAACGATCAGCCTCCGGCAAGGACGGCATGCGCGCCGCTGCCTAGTCTGCAGCCACTGGTTCGTCGCGGCCCACGCCGCCTCGCGGACCACGCCTCGGGTTCGTCGATTCCCACAACGCGTCCCGACGGCACACCTTGCTTGTGGACTCGAGGCTCAACCACCATGCGAACCTATGTCGTCCGCCGCCCCGCCATTGGAGCGAGCGCGGCCGAGCTCGACGCCGCGCTGATGCGGCTGCGATCTTTCGAAGAAAGGCCTGGCGGCCTGCCGGTGCGATGGATGCACTCCTACGCGCTGCGCGAGCCCGACGGTCGCTTCGGCCTGACCTGCGTGTTGCAGTCCGACGGCCAGCAATCGCTCGAACGGCACGCTGCGCAGACACGGCTGCCCGCGCGCGAAATCCTGCCGGTGATCGCCACGCTGCCGGCGCGCCCGTTCGCGCCCACGATGGTGTATTTGGTGCGGCGCCGCAGCGTCTGGCGCAGCGCGGCCGACCTGCAGCGCGCTGCCGCGATCGCGCGGCGCATCGGCGATGAGGACATGGCGCGCGAAGTGAGCTGGCTGCACAGCCATGCGATCGACGAGGGCGACGGGACGCTGGGCACCGTCTGCCTCTACCAGGCCCTGGATGCCGAGGTGCTGCGCCAACACGCGACCCGCGCCGGCATGCCGGCCGACGAGATCGTGCCCGTTCTCGGCCGCATCGTCTTTCGCGAGGACGCGACGCCGCCCTCGGCGCACGGCAGCGCCGTGCCGGCCTGACGCCTGCGCCTTCCGACATCACCTCTCATCGGAAATCCGATCATGAAGACCAAGCTTCTGCACATCCTGACCGTCGGTCTCGCACTTGCGGCCGCAGCCATCATCCCGTCACAACCGACCGAGGCACACGGCATCGCGCCCGCAAGCGCCTTGCGGCCCGCCGCGATCGAAACGGACGGCACGGCCCCGCGACTGCAGTGAGAGATCAGGAAACGATCAGCGCGCGCGGAGGACGGCCGCGGACCCCCTGCCTACGATTTCCTCAGGGTTGGCCGGCATGCATCACGCGCCTTTCACCTGCCCCAACCGAACGGTCGTCCATCCCGCAGCACGACGACCCGAAGGTCCTTCTTCATCCCGCTGCGGGATCCCGAGAAAGAGCATCACCATGAATCGCTACGTGATCGAACGAGACATCGCCGGCGTCGGCAACCTGAACGCCGAACAACTCCAGGGCGCCGCGGCGACGTCCAACGCCGCGCTGGCCAAGCTGGCCGGCAAGGTGCAGTGGGTCCAGTCGTTCGTTGCCGCCGACAAGACCTTCTGCATCTACCTGGCCGACCATGAGTCGTCCGTGTACGAGCACGCCAGGCTGAGCGGCTTCCCTGCCAGCAAGGTGACCGAGGTGTGCGGCGTCATCGACCCGATGACGGCCGCCTGACGACCGCCTGGCGCAGTCCGCCTGCACCCGGCCCGCTTCCGCGGGCCGGGGAGGCCTTCCTCTTTCCTACCCTTCCCGGAGTCTTCATCATGGGTCTACTCATTGCCTTGTATGGCGCGGTCGCCTACGCGGCCTTTCTCGCCACGTTTGCCTATGCCATCGGTTTCGTGGCG
>DATEFR010000699.1:0-5800 GCA_035280545.1 Burkholderiaceae bacterium
CAGGTTCGCGAAACCCGAGTTCATCTCGCCGCTGATCGAGCGGCAATGCGCTCGCGCGATGCGGTCGGCCGGCATCAGCCCGGCGTCGGGCTCGATCTCGTTCAGGTACTGCGCGATCGCCAGCGTGTTCCAGACTTTCGCACCCTCGTGCGTCAGGCACGGCACGCGGATCGACGGGGCGAGCAGCAGCAGTTCCTTGCGCACGTCGGCGTCCCCGGGCGAGACCATCACCTCGTCGAACGCGATGCCGGCGAACTTGCACAGCAGCCAGCCGCGCAGCGACCAGGACGAATAGTTCTTGCTGCTGAGCGTCAGCGTTGCGCTCGGGCGCGCGGCCTTCGCGGCCGGCTTCGGGGCCGACCTGGCCACGGGCTTGGATTTCGGGGCAGCGGCCACGGCCATCGATGAGTCTCCCGCGCAGCGTTCGACGAAATTCGAGCAATCGCTGTGCCACATCACGGTAGTGCGTCAGGGTTCCCTGAATGGCGCGCAAGTTGCTCCCTGTGGGTTGACTTCACAGCCGTAGCCCCGAGGATGATGTACCACGCGTACCAGGCCCACGCCGATCTGATGTGGCCGTTGCGCACCGCGGCGCGCTTCACCGCGCCCATGCTGCTCGACCCGGCGTTCGATGCGTTCTCGTTCGCCGGCCCGGCCTCGCCGCGCCAGATCGCGGCGGCCTGCAAGCTGCTCGAGCTGGCCGAGATCACGCACGAGCGCCCGGCTTGGGGCATCGCCTCGGTCGTCGTCGACGGCGAGCCCATGCCGGTTTTCGAAGAGGCCGTGCACAGCACGCCTTTCGCGACGCTGACGCGCTTCTCGACGCCGCGCTCGGCCACGCAGCAGAAGGTGCTGCTGGTCGCGCCGATGTCGGGCCACTTCGCAACGCTGCTGCGCGACACGGTGCGCACGATGCTGCAGGGCCACGAGGTCTACATCACCGACTGGCACAACGTGCGCGACGTGCCGCTCGCCGCCGGCCGCTTCGGGCTGGACGAATACACCGAGCACCTGATGCGGTTCCTGGAGGTGATCGGCCCCGGTGCGCACCTGATGGCGATCTGCCAGCCGTGCGTGTCGGCGCTGTCGGCCGTGGCGCTGATGTCGGAGGAGGGACACCCGGCAACGCCGTCGAGCCTGACGCTGATGGCCGGCCCGATCGACTGCCGGATCAACCCGACCGAGGTCAACAAGTTGGCGACCAGCCGACCCATCGACTGGTTCGAGCGCACGCTGATCAGCCACGTGCCGCTGGGCCATCGCGGCGCCGGGCGGCGCGTCTACCCCGGCTTCGTGCAGCTCACCGCGTTCATGAGCATGAACCGCGAGCGCCATGCGACCGCGTTCCGCGAGTACTACCAGCACCTGCTGGACGACGAGCCCGAGAAGGCAGAGGTCACACGCACGTTCTACGAGGAGTACCTCGCGGTCTCGGACCTTTCGGCCGACTTCTATCTCGAGACGGTGCGCCTGGTGTTCCAGGAACACGCACTGCCTTGCGGTGCGCTGACCTACCGCGGCCGCGCAATCGACCCGGCCGCGATCCGCCGCACCGCGCTGCTGACGATCGAAGGCGAACGCGACGACATCTGTTCGATCGGCCAGACGCTGGCCGCGCAGGACCTCGCGAAGAGCCTGCGGCCGCACCTGCGCACGCACTACGTGCAGCCCGGCGTCGGCCACTACGGTGTGTTCAGCGGGCGGCGCTGGCAGAACCAGATCTACCCGATGGTGCGCGACGTGATCCAGGTCTCGCGCTGACTCTCGCGCACCGCGCGAGGCTTACCCTTCGACCACCGAGAGGATGTTGCCGGCCGGGTCCTTGAACCAGGCGATGACCGGCCCGCCCGGGTCGCGGCAGATGCCCTTTGCATCGGTCTTCAGGCCCGGCAGATCGTAGTGCTCGAAGCGCACGCCGCGCCGGCTCAGCTCGGCGACCACCGCCTCGACGTCGGGCACCTGGAAGTTCAGGACGGTGTGGGTCGCCGGCTGGTGATCCGCCTTGGGATACACGATCACCTTCATGCCGCCGGCGAGCTGCAGCTCGAGCACGTCCATCTTGCCGATGCGGGCGTCCAGACCGAGCGTCTGGCCATAGAACGCCTTCGCGGCCTGGATATCGGGGGTCGAGAAGCTGCCGAATGCGGGACGGTTCTTCAACATGATGCATCGCTCCATTTGTCAACGAGGCGCACCCGATCAACCGAATGTTGACGGGCACCTCCTTCTTTGACGAAGCACGACGCCTAGGATCGACAGCAAAGCGCGTCAGGACGTAAGCGCGCTTGCAGCGCGTGTCAGCTCGGCCGCTTCGGAATCGTCAGGCCCCGCACCACCGCCGGCCGCGCCTTGAACGCCTGCAGCACGCGTGCGACGTTCTTGAAGTCCGCGAAGCCCACCAGATCGCCCGCTTCGTAGAAGCCGACCAGGTTGTTGATCCACGGGAAGGTCGCGATGTCCGCGATTCCGTAGGCATCGCCCACGATCCACGCGCGGCCCTCGAGGTGCCGTTCCAGCACCGCGAGCAGCCGCCGCGATTCGTCGACATAACGCTGCAGAGGCCGCTTGTCTTCATAGGCCTTTCCGGCGAACTTGTGGAAGAAGCCGACCTGGCCGAACATCGGTCCGATGCCGCCCATCTGGAACATCAGCCACTGCAGCGTCTCGTAGCGGCGCGCGGCGTCCTGCGGCAGGAGCTGGCCCGTCTTCTCGGCCAGGTACCAGAGGATCGCGCCGGTCTCGAACAGCGGCAGCGGCTGCCCGCCGGGGCCGTTCGGGTCGATGATCGCCGGGATCTTGTTGTTCGGGTTCAGCGACAGGAACTCGGGCGAGTTCTGGTCGTTCGTGTCGAAGCGCACCAGGTGCGGCTCGTACGGCAGGCCGATCTCCTCGAGCATGATCGAGACCTTGACGCCGTTGGGCGTCGGCAGCGAATACAGCTGCAGGATGTTCGGGTTCTGCGCGGGCCACTTGCGGGTGATCGCGAAGCTGGAGAGATCGGCCATGGCGGGGTCGTTCGTTGAAGTTGTTCGAAGCCCGGCATTCTGACCGCCGGCTGACGACCCCACACGGCCACGGCCTTGAAGCCCCTTCGTGCCGCAGCGCAGCACGCTCGGGTACGCTTCAACGCTACCCCCTCCTCGTTCGCCCATGTCCCCCGGACTTGCATTGTTCGCGCTCGCGCTCGCCTCGTTCGGCATCGGTACGACCGAGTTCGTCATCATGGGCCTGCTGCCCGACGTCGCGCGCGACCTCGCCGTCACGATCCCGCAGGCCGGGCTGCTGGTCAGCGGCTATGCGCTCAGCGTCGCGTTCGGCTCGCCCTTCCTTGCGATCGCGACCGCACGCATGGACCGGCGCCGCGCGCTGCTCGTGCTGATGGCCGTGTTCACGCTCGGCAACGCGCTGTGCGCGCTGGCGCCGAACTACGCGCTGTTGATGGTGGCTCGCGTCGTCACGGCGCTGTGCCATGGCGCGTTCTTCGGGCTGGGCTCGGTCGTCGCGACCACGCTGGTCGGGCCGGAGAAGCGCGGCCGCGCGATCGCCGCGATGTTCGCCGGACTGACGGTCGCCAACGTGCTGGGCGTGCCGTTCGGCACCGCGGTCGGTGAGGCGATGGGCTGGCGTCCGACGTTCTGGATCGTCGCCGGCTTCGGCGTGCTGGCGGCCGGCGCGCTGCACCGCTGGCTGCCGCGCCATCTGCCGGGCGCCGCGATCGCGTTCGCGCGCGAGGCGCGTTCGCTTGCGAATCGCCAGGTCGTGCTCGCGATGGCCATCAGCGTGCTCGCATCGGCCAGCCTGTTCAGCAGCTTCACCTACATCGCCCCGCTGCTGCAGACGGTGACGGGCCTGGCGCCGCGCATGGTCACGTGGATGCTGCTGCTGTTCGGCCTGGGCCTGACGCTGGGCAACGTGGTCGGCGGGCGGCTCGGCGACTGGAAGCTGATGCCGTCGGTGATCGCGGTGCTGGCGCTGCTGCTGCCCACACTGGCTCTGTTCACGTTGACCAGCGCCTCGGCATGGCCAGCCGCCGCGACGATCTTCGTCTGGGGCGTGCTGGTGTTCGCGCTGGTCTCGCCGCTGCAGATGCGCGTCGTGAACGAAGCTGCGCATGCGCCGAACCTGGCGTCGACGCTGAACCAGGGCGCATTCAACTTCGGCAATGCGACTGGCGCGTGGGTGGGCGGGCTCGCGTTGACCCATCATGTCGAGTATCGCCAACTGCCGTGGGTCAGCGCCGCGATCGCGCTGGCGGCGCTGGGGCTGGCGGCGTTGTCGCACCGCATCGACCTGGCACGCCCAGGCCGCACGTTCAGCCTCGGTCAAGCGCGATCGGCCACCTGACGCAACCGCGCCGCATTGGCCGCGCAGACGGCTCGGAACGCCTCGCCGATGCGCACATCGGCCGCCGCACGATCCCAGAACCCGAGTGCCGCCGTGCACGCCGCGTGCCACACCGTACGCTGCGGCGGCAGGGGCAACGGCGGCTCGAACTCGCGCCTGGGCAGCTCGCCTCCGGCCAGTGGCGCATACAACATCGGCAGCATGTCGTAGGCCGGCGCGAGCACGAGCCGTCGCGCGCTCGGACGGAAGCTGATGTTGCCGGTGTGCATGTCGCTGTTCGCGATCAGCCGGCCGAACCACCACAGGTGCTCGATCCGTCGTGCGTCGCCGGTTTCGAGCAGACCGCCCTGTTCGAGACGCGCCGCGAGCACGCGCCAATCGGTCGTGGCGGCGCCGAGGAAGGCCGCATCGACCACGGCGAGGCTGACCAGCGGACTGCGGCCGAAGGCACCGTGCCGGTCGAAGCGCTCGACTTCGAGGAACGTGCGGCCTGCATGCGTGACGATGCGGCTGCGTGCGCCGGCAACGCCAGGCATCGCCGCCACGTGCTCCAACGCGAGGTGCTCGGCCACCAGCAGGTCCGACCAGCGCCGCACCGCGGCCGAATCGTCGGCGCCCGAGAACTTGACCAGCACGTGCGGCGTCGCGTCGCCGGCGCGTGTCTCGCGCAGCGCCGCGAACTTCGGGAACTCGCCGGCTGCGCTCGATCCGGCCACGCCGGCGCCGATCGCATGTTCGGCTGCGCGCGCATACGCCGCCCCCGTCGAACGCGGCTTCAGCGGCTCCGGCGATGCCAGCGTGCTCGCCTGCCAGCGCTCGAATGCCGCATCTCCCAGGATCAGGTTGCCGCTGGTGTCCACGCCGCTTCGGCTGAGCACGTGGACGATGTCGTCGTCGCCCCACTCCTGCGGGTTCGCCGACACGCCGAGCGCACGATGCTCGGCGCGCGCGAACTGCCGGCCCATGTAGCCCTGCGGCCGCATGTCGTACAACGGGTACGGCAGGCCGTCCCACCAGCCATCGCGCGACTCCTGCGGGATCGGCCAATCGCCGTCGCCCGGCACCGCCAGGCAGCTTCCATGCGGCTGCAACAGCGCAAGCGAACTCGACAACTCGGCACGACCCTGGGAGTCGACAGCGTAGAGCGGAAGTGATGCGAGGTCACCGCGCAGACCGCGACGCAGTCCATGGCGCGTGCGACGCGCCTTGCCGGTGCTGACGAGGCGGTCGGGGATTTCCTGCAGCATCCGATGCAGCGTGGGCACGCTGACACCGAGTGCCTGCGCCAACTCGGACGCCGCGACGGCCGCACGCTGCCCCAGCAGGCTGATCAGTTGATGGCGAGCGCCCTCGTTCCTCGGTCGCATGCGCCATTATGAAACGATTCTTGAGAAGATTTCTGATGGTCATTCCCTCGGGAATGGCTTTTTCTTCTCTCTGTTATGAAACGATTCTT
>DATEFR010000700.1:0-20358 GCA_035280545.1 Burkholderiaceae bacterium
TCGAGCTCGCGAAGAAGCTCGCCGAGGAACTGCCGCTGCCGGTGCGGCGCGTGCGCCGCCGCCGCCACGAGCGCGCCGCACGCGGCACGCTGGACCTGCGCAGCACGCTGCTGCGCATGGCGCGCGCGCCGCACACGCTGACGCCGGCCTACACGCGGCCGCGCGAGGATTGGCCTACGCTGGTCGTGCTGCTCGACATCTCCGGCTCGATGGAGCGCTACGCGCGGCTGCTGCTGCACTATGTGCACGGGCTGACGCGGCGCTACCTGAGGGTCCACACGCTGGTGTTCGGCACGCGGCTGACCAACATCACGCGCAGCCTGCGGCATCGCGACCCGGACGTCGCGCTGCAGCTCGCCGACGCGCAGGTGCAGGACTGGAAGGGCGGCACGCGCATCGCCTCGTGCCTGCACGAGTTCAACCAGCGCTGGGGCCGCCGTTTGCTCGGCTCGAACGCGGCGCTGCTGCTGATGACCGACGGGCTGGACCGCGACGAGCACGGCGACCTCGCGCATGCCGCGGCGCAGCTGCGGCGCTCGGCGCACGAGATCGTCTGGCTGAACCCGCTGCTGCGCTTCGATGGCTTCGAGCCGCGCGCCGCCGGCGTGCGCGCGCTGCTGCCGCATGTCGATCGCTTCCTGCCGGTGCACAACCTCGCAAGCCTGGCCGACCTGGCCCGCGCGCTGCGGTCGCGGCCCGTCGAACCGGCGTCGCGATTGCTGCGGCCGCATTGAATTCATCCAACATCAAGAAGCGAACACGACATGGAACTGCAAGGCGAACGTCTGATCCCGGCCTCGGTCGAGGCGACTTGGGCTGCGCTGAACGACCCGGCGATCCTGAAGGCCTGCATCGCCGGCTGCGAGTCGCTCGAGAGGACCGCCGACGATGCCTACAGCGCGGTCGTCGCGGTGAAAGTCGGCCCGGTCAGTGCGCGCTTCAAGGGCAATCTGCAGCTCACCAACATCGCGGCACCGAACGGCTATACGATCAATTTCGATGGCCAAGGCGGTGTTGCAGGATTCGGCAAGGGTTCGGCCGACGTGGCGCTGGCGCCCGAGGGTGCGAACGCCACGAAGCTGAGCTACCAGGCGCGTGCGACAGTCGGCGGCAAGATGGCGCAGGTCGGCGCGCGCTTGATCGACGCGGCGGCCGGCAAGATCACCGACGATTTTTTCAAGGCCTTCGAGGCGCAGCTGCAGACGGTGGCCGCGGCGCCGGCGGAGGGCGCTGTGGCCACGTCGCCCGCGGCGGCGCCGGAGCGCGGCAGCAAGATCAGCACGCTGTGGTGGCTGATCGCCGCGGTGGTGGTGCTGGCGGCGATCTACGTGATGATGAAGCGTTAGGGAAAGCGATGGACAGTCTCGATCTGCAAGTGCTCGCGCAGGCGCGCGACTGGTTCGTGCAAGGCCACCAGGTGTGGCTCGTGACCGTGATCGAGACCTGGGGGTCGGCGCCGCGCCCGCCGGGCGCGCTGCTGTGCGTGCGCGACGATGGCCTGGTGGTGGGCTCGGTCTCCGGCGGCTGTGTCGAAGACGATCTGATCGACCGGCTGCGCCACGGCGAGCGGGTGCTACATCCATCGCTGATCGCCTATGGGGTCACGAAGGAAGAGGCGGCGCGCTTCGGCCTGCCGTGCGGCGGCAACCTGCGGCTGGTGCAGGAGCCGCTGGTCGATGTCGCGTGGATCAACGAAGTGCTGGAGCGCACGTCGCGCCACGAGCTGGTCGCGCGCACGCTGGCGCTCGCGACCGGCGAAGTGAAGATCGAGGCCGCATCGCGCGGCGACGTGTTCGAGTTCGACGGCCAGCGCCTGCGCGCGCTGTTCGGGCCGCGCTGGCGTCTGCTCATCATCGGCGCGGGGCAGCTCTCGCGCGCCGTCGCGCAGATGGCGCTGGCGCTGGACTTCGAGGTGACCTGCTGCGACCCGCGCGACGAATACAACCTGACCTGGGACATTCCCGGCACGACCTTCAGCAAGGCCATGCCCGACGACCTCGTGCTCGAACTGCAGCTCGACCCGCACAGCGCGGTCGTCGCGGTCACGCACGACCCCAAGCTCGACGACCTGGTGCTGCTCGAAGCCCTGAAGTCGCCCGCGTTCTACATCGGCGCACTCGGCTCGCGCGGCAATACCGCGAAGCGCCGCGAGCGGCTCGCGATGTTCGACCTGTCGCCCGCAGAGATCGACCGGCTGCACGGCCCGATCGGCCTGGACATCGGCGCGAAGACGCCGGCCGAGATCGCGGTGTCCATCGTCGCCGAAATCGTCGCGGTGAAGAACGGCATCACGCTGACGCAGAAGAAGGAAGGCTCGTCGGTGCCGGCGGCGCGCTCGGTGACGCCCGCCGGCTGAGCGCCCTCAAAGCTGGAACCCCAGCCACAGCACCAACCCCTCGCCGATATCGCGCAGCAACCCCGCCGGCCGCGGCCTGTGCTGGCGCGCGCTCAGGTGCTCGCGCTCGAACCACGCGACGAACGCGGCGATCGCGCGGCGGTCGTGGAACGCGACCATCAGCTCGTAGTTCAGGAACAGGCTGCGACTGTCGAGGTTGGCCGAGCCGGCCATCGCGAACGTGTGGTCGACGATCGCCAGCTTCGCGTGCAGCATCTGCGGCGCGAGCCAGATGCGGCCACCGGCCGCCGACAGGCTGCGCAGCGCCCGGGTGCGTGCGATGTCCGACATCAGGTGATTCGAGCGAGCCGGCAGCAGCAGGTCCACCGTCACGCCGCGCCGCGCTGCGAGGCACAGCGCCTGCAGCAGCGCGGCGTCGGGCACGAAGTAGGGCGTGACCAGCGCGATCCGCTCGTGCGCGCGGTACGCGGCGGTGACGAGCAGCGAGTACACGGTGTCGTCGACCTGGTCCGGGCCCGAGGCGATCAGTTGTGCGCTGGTGGCCGCGAGCGCTTCGCGTCCATCGGGAACCGCGCCGGGCTCGGGGACGCGGCTCGCTTCGTCGGCGCGCCGCGCCGCCGCCTGCGCGAACAGCTCGGGCGCCGGCTCGGTGCGCGCGAACAAGGCGTCGAAGTTCTCGCTGCCCGGCAGCGCGCTCGTGGAGGCCGGCGGCGCGATGGCCTTGCGGCCGTTGGCGAACTGCCAGTCGTGCTCGAACAGCGCATGCGCCTGATCGACGAAGGCGCCGCGCAGGTCGAAGCTCAGGTCGTGCCAGACGTCGACGACAAAGCCGTTCCCGCCGCGGCCGTTGAGGCCGTTGCCGTGGCGGTTGTGGCGATGATGGTGGTGATGATCCGCGCCGAAATACTCGGCGGCCAGGTTGCGCCCGCCGCACCACAGCTGCGCGCTCTCGTATCCGGCATCGGCGATCAGCATCTTGCGGTGATCGCGCAGGTTGCTGCGGCCCTTCAGCGGCGAATGCAGCGGTGGCACGAACAGCGCGACCCGGGCACCGGCCGCGCGCAGCGGTGCGAGGTCGGGCGAGCCGCCCATCCAGCGGCCCAGGCCGTCGAGCATCACGCGCACTTGCACGCCGGCGCGCGCACGCGCGACCAGGCGTTCGACCACCGCCTTGCCGACCGCGTCGCGGCCGATGATGAAGGTGCACAGGTCCAGCGTGTGCTCGGCGGTCGCGATCGTGCGCCACAGCGCGTCCAGCGCCTCCTTGCCGTCGGCGTGCACGTGCAGCTCCTGGTACGAGCTGGGTTCGGCCTGGCCCAGCGCGATCGCGGTCTGCACGGCCCACGAGCCGTCGGTGCCGTCCAGCGCCAGCGGGTCCGGCGTCGCACGCGGCCGCGGCCGCGCCAGCTTGCGCGATCCGAACATCAGGAAGGCCGGCAGCGCGACGTACGGCACCAGCAGGATGAACAGCACCCACGCGATCGCCGCGGCCGGGTGCCGGCGCTGTCGCAGCACATGCGCGGTGATCACGTACAGCAGCACGGCGACGAGGGTGACCAGGCCGTGCAGCGTCAGCCAATAGCCGAGGGACAGTCCGGGATGCATCGGCGCGAACCTTAACCGATGCGGCGGCGCGCCGGATGACACCGGCTGCGCGTGGGCGACTCGTCAGCGCGGTTCCGATGCCGAACCGGCTGCTGGCGCGGCAGCCGGCGCCGGCGCGCTCGCGGCGGGAACGGGCGGCGGCAGCCCCAACGGCGCCGCGGCCACGGGCTCCTGGTCAGAGACCAGGTAGTTGCCGATCAGCTTGAAGAACCGATCGTAGAAGTTCGCCGACGTGACCGTCTCGCTCGCGACCTTCACGAGCGAATCGTCGGTGGACGAGAACGGCAGCGACACTGAGCCGATCACGCCGACGCCGACGCTGGCCGAGTTGCTGCCCTTCTTCAGCGCGTAGCGGTCCTGCAGCGCGCTGACGAACGCGAGCGTCGGCTTGCTGCCCTTGCGCTGGGCCGTGCAGACGACGCGGAACTCGATCTCGACGTGGTTCTCGGGCGCGGGCTGGAAGCTCTTGCGCGCGTTGACGAGATCGGCGTTCGCGATCGTCACGACATAACCCTGGCTCAGCAGCGCGCGTCGCGCCGCCTCGCAGGTCTGCGCCTCGTTCGCTTCGAAGCTGCGCGAAAAGGTCTCGTTGACCTGGAACTCTTCGCGCTGGAACGGCGGCGGATGCGGGCTGGAGCAGGCACTCAGCAGCAACAGGGCGATGACGCCGCAGGCGGCGGCGCGACGCGAGGGCGACGTGGGGAGCAGGGACAGGGCAGACATCGACGGGCAATGCGGATCATCAAAGGCAGGCCTCATCGTAAGCGCTGGGCGGCGTTTCCAGCGGTTACAGGGCTGTGTGCCCGAACGCCTCACACGTTGCTGGTCGCCCGCACCTCGTCGATGCTGGTGATGCCGGCCAGCACCTTCTCGATGCCGTCGTGGCGCAGCGTGCGCATGCCTTCGGCCATCGCGGTCTGGGCCAGCGTCTCGGCGCGTGCGCCGGTCTGGATCAGGCGGCGCAGCTCGCGCGAGACCACCATCAGCTCGTGCAACCCCGCGCGGCCCTTGTAGCCTGAGTTGTCGCAGGCCTTGCAGCCGGGGCTGTGGTGCATCATCAGGCGGCCATCGCGGCCGCTGTTGCGGCCGCGCCAGCGCTCGAGCACGGCGTCGGGGGACATCGGGGCGCTGCCGTCGGGGCCCGTGCCGAACGCGCGCATGTAGTCGGCGAGCAGCTCGTCGATGTCGCTTTGCTGCGCGGGCTTGCTCGTGCGGCACTCGGTGCACAGGCGCCGCACCAGGCGCTGCGCGACCACCGCGAGCAGCGAGTCGCCGAAGTTGAACGGGTCCAGCCCCATGTCCAGCAGCCGGGTCACGGTCTCGGGTGCGCTGTTGGTGTGCAGCGTGCTGAGCACGAGGTGGCCGGTCAGCGAGGCCTCGACCGCCATGTTCGCGGTCTCGGCATCGCGGATCTCGCCGACCATGATCACGTCCGGGTCGGCGCGCAGGAACGCGCGCAGCGCCTTCGCGAAGGTCCAGTCGATCTTCGGGTTGACCTGCACCTGGCGCAACCCCGGCTGCGTGATCTCGACCGGGTCCTCGGCGGTCCAGATCTTGCGCTCGGGCACGTTGATGTGGCTGAGCGCGGAGTGCAGCGTCGTCGTCTTGCCCGAGCCGGTCGGCCCCACGCACAGCACCATGCCGTACGGGCGCTCGATGGCCTGCTTCAGCCGCTCGAGGTTCTCGGTCGCGAACCCGAGCCGGTCCAGCGGCAGCGGCTTGGCCGAGGTCAGGATGCGCATCACGACATCCTCGAGCCCGTTGTTCGTCGGGATCGTCGCGACGCGCAGCTCGATGCGATGCTGCGGCGAGAACTTCGCGAAGTTGATCTTGCCGTCCTGCGGCTTGCGGCGCTCGCTGATGTCGAGGTCGCACATGATCTTGACCCGCGCGATCAGCGCATTGCGGTAGTTGTGCGGCAGCTCGAGGTATGTGCGCAGCAGCCCGTCCTTGCGGAAGCGCACGCGGATCTTCTCGCGGCCCGGGTAGCTCTCGATGTGGATGTCGGAGGCGCGCTCGTTGTGCGCCTCGATGATCATGTTGTTGAGCAGGCGCACCAGCGAGTTGTCGGACTGCTCGATCGGTTTGTCGTCGTCGCCGGTGCCGGCGGCGCGCTCCAGGCCTTCCTTCTCGAGCGTCTCGACCAGCTTGTCGGTGTCGGCGAGATCGAACGTCAGCGGGATCGACGCGTCGGCCAGGCCGCCGCGCGCGCCGACTGCCGCGCTGATCGCGCCGATCTTGTCGTAGGCCGCGTGGATGACGGCCTCGATCGAACGGCTGTGCGCGAGCACCGGGACGACCTTCATCTGCGCGCTGAACTCGACCTCGTCGACCGCGCTGCGGCGTCGCGCCGGGTCGTCCAGCGCGACGACCAGGCGGCCCTCGCGGACCAGCAGCGGCACGACGGCCAGCCGCGAGGCGACCGCATAGCTCAGCTTGCGCAGCGCGTCGGCCTCGATCGGGAACGCATCGACGTCGACCAGCGGATAGCCCATCTTGCGCGACAGCGCGATCTGCAGGTCCTCGCGCGACACCATCTTCAGGCGCACCAGCAGCTCGCCCAGCGGGACGCCGCGGTCCTGCTGCTGCTGCGCGAGCGCTTCGGCGAGCTGCACCTCGTTGATCATGCCCAGCGACAGCAGCGCCTCGCCGATGCGCACCAGCGGCATCTTCGCCTGGCGCTCGATCGCTTCGAAGAGCTGCTGCGCCGTGACGATCTGGCGGGTCACGAGGATCTCGCCGATGCGCTGGTCGCGCAACACGCGCTGCGCGTCGATCGCCTCGTCGATCTGTTGCAGCGTTGCGCTGTTCTGCTCGACCAGCAGCTCGCCGATGCGCGAGCCGATCTCGAACGCGCGATAGGCGCCGTGCGGCACGAAGCTGCGCAGCACGCGGCCGTCGTTGTGCGACTCGTCCTCGTCGACCGGCGGGAACAAGAACAGGCCGTGTTCGTTCTCGACGTAGCCTATCGTGCTGCCGGTCAGCTCGGTCCCGTTGGAAAGCGTGAGCTGGTAGATCGAGTGCGAGCGGTGGCCGAGGATCAGCGCATGCGGGTCGTTCGACGATTCCAGCGTGGGCGCAAGCGGCGTCGTCAGCGTCAGCATCCGGAACTGCTCGAAGCGCAGCGGCAGCGTCGTGCGCGCCGGCGGCAGCTGGACGTGCGCAACGCCTTCCTCGGGCACGAAGAAGGTCAGCCGGCCGTTGGTGCGCTTGTCGTTGATGCCGACCACCTCGCACGGCAGCGGGTCGGTCTGCGGCACCGCGACCGGATAGCTCGCGTACGGCGGCGTCGGCCAGGCGAACGGGGCATGGCTGGCCTTGTCGGCGGGCGTCGTGGCGCTGCGGCCTGGCGGATAGGGCAGCGGCTCGGGGCTCAGCGGCAGCGGCAGCGTGTCTTGCTGCGGATCCCAGTTCAGCGGGGCGGATAGATCGATCATCGCGGAGATCCTCGGGCTAGCCGCGATGATCTCCTGCCGGGCGGCCGATGGGAACCCCGGCATGACCCGGCAGGGGTCACCCGGCGCGAGCCCCTAGAATTTTCGTGAGGAGGGTTCATCGATGCGATTCAAAAGTACGTGGGGTGCAGGCGTGGTCGCGTTCGGCGCGCTCGTGACGGGTGCGAACGCCGCCGACGATGCGGCGACCGTCGCCCAGGCACTGGCGCCGGCGAGTGCCGCGCTGCAGTACTTCTCCGAGCCGCCGCCGAACAGCGGCGCGGCGAAGTTCAACCTCGGCGATCGGCTGCGCGGGCCCGGCTTCGTCACGGTGGGCTGGGCCGGTTCGAAGAAGCAGGTCATCCTGCCCAGCGGCGAATGGGTCGTGCTGGCCGCGGTCGACTATGCGAACAGCTCCTCGTCGGTCAAGCTCGCGACCTTCGTGTTCGGCAAGTTCTCGGGCGACCGGCTCGCCGCGTCGCTGAGCGTGACGGTGAACCGGTACGCGACGCCGGTGACGCGTTGGACCGACATCGAAGGCTGTGCTGCACCCGATGCCTCGCTGCTCTATCAAGATGCGACCGCGATGTCGGCGCTGCACGTCGAATGCGTGCGCGTCCACGGTGCGGCCGGAGGGCTGCCGGCGAACGGGGCCGTCGTCGAAGAAGTGCGGGCGAGCCTGCAGCGCCTGGGCGCGCGCGTCGGCGGCCCGGCGCTGATCACGCAGCTGTACTACGCCGAGAAGCCGCATGGCTACCTGCGCATCGTGCGTGCCGACTGGCCGGGGGCCGCGTGGCAGGGCGGGGCCGGCCAGGCCGCGGACTGGCGGCCCGAAGGCGTCGCCGCCTCCGAGCCGCGCAAGGCCTACGTGCAGCAGCTGGTGCGCTGGGTTCAGGGCTACCGGCCGGTTGCGAACCAGGGCTTTCATCGGGTCTTCGACGACGACGACCTGGTGCCCGGCGGCACCGGCCCTGCGCATCTGGGCGGTGTCGTCGACTTCGCGCCGGCGATGCGATCCGGAGCCTGAACCGGGGCGTGAACCGCGCCGGCTATTTCTGAACGCCCATCACCACGTCCGGCAGCCAGGTCACGATGACCGGGAACACGGTGATCAGCGCGATGCAGACGACCAGGCAGGCGAAGAACGGGATCGCGGCGCGCGCGATCGTGTTGCTGTCCTTGCCGGTCATGTTCTGCAGCACGAACAGGTTGAAGCCCACCGGCGGCGTGACCTCGGCGATCTCGACCAGCAGCACGATGAAGATGCCGAACCACACCAGGTCGAAGCCGGCCTTCTGGATCATCGGCAGCACGACCGCGCTGGTCAGCACGATCATCGAGATGCCGTCCAGCGCGGTGCCCAGCACGAGGTAGACGATGGTCAGCGCGGTGATCAGCGCGTACGGGCTCAGGTGCATGCCCTCGACCCACTCGGCGAGCTCGCGCGGGATGCCGGTGAACGCCATCGTCTTCGTCAGGAACGAGGCCCCTGAGAGGATGAACATGATCATGCACGAGGTGCGCGTCGTGCCCATCAGCCCTTCCCAGAAGTTCTGCCAGGTCAGCGAGCGGCTCCACGCCGCGAGCGCGAGCGAGCCCACGACGCCGTAGGCCGCACACTCGGTCGCGGTCGCGTAGCCGGCGACCAGCACCCAGACGATGAAGACGATCAACACGCTGCACGGGATCAGGTTGCCCGAGGCTCTGACCTTCTGCATGAAGCTCATGGGCGCATCGGGCGGCGGCGTCTTGCTCGGGTTGCGGATCGCCCACCACGCGATGTAGCCCGAGAACAGCCCCATCAGCAGGAAGCCCGGCAGGAAGCCGGCGAGGAAGATGCGGATGATCGACGCGTCGGCGGCGACCGCGTAGACCACCATCGTGATCGACGGCGGGATCAGGATGCCCAGCGTGCCCGCAGTCGCGAGCGAGCCCAGCGCGATGCGCTCGTTGTAGCCGCGCCGCAGCAGCTCGGGCAGCGCGACCTTGCTGATCGTCGCGCAGGTCGCGGCTGACGAGCCGGACACCGAGCCGAAGATGCCGCAGCCCAGGATGGTCGTGTGCATCAGCCGGCCCGGCACCTTGTTGAGCCACGGCGCGAGGCCTTCGAACATCTCTTCCGAGAGCTTGCTGCGGAACAGGATCTCGCCCATCCAGATGAACATCGGCAGCGCCGCGAGCTCCCACGACGCGTTCGATTCCCAGAACGACGAGAACAGGTTCTTGCCCGGCTGGGTGGAGGTGAAGAACGCCTGACCGACCCAGCCGCAGATCGCCAGCGTCATCGCGATCCACACGCCGCCCGAGAGCAACAGCAGCATCAACAGCAGCAGGATGCCGCCGACCACGAGGATGTCCATGCGCGTTGGGTTTCTTCTAGACGTCGGAGGAGAAGTCGCCGTGTGCGTGCCGCTCCTCGACGGCCACCACGTAGCTCGGCCGCGCACCGCGCAGCACGATGATCAGCTCGTCCAGCACGGCCACGAACAGCAGGATGGAGCCTAGCGCGAAGCTGAGCTGCGGAATCCACATCGGCAACGGCAGCAGGCCCTGCGCGATGTCGTTGAAGGCCCAGCTCTCGTAGGTGAAGCGGTTCGCCCAGTACGCCAGGTAGCCGACCGCGAGCACCGCGATCGTCAGCGCGGCGATCTCGAAGCGGCGCTGCGCGGCACGCGAGATCTTCTCGAGCAGCAGCGTCACGCGGACGAAGTCGCCATGCTTGAAGGCATGCGCCATCGCGAAGAACGCGGCGGCCGCGCACAGCCAGGCCACCACGTCGTTGACGGCACCGGTGCGCACGTGCATCTCGCGCAGGATGCTCTGCGCGATCATCAGCAGCATGATCAGCAGCACGCAGGCCGCGGCCAGGTAGGCTGCGCCGAGATAGAGGCGGTCGAGGAACTTGCGCATGCGGGCGGCGTCGTGGCGCAACTACTTGCGGAACGCCGCGATGATCGCCTGCCCGTCAGGCCCGGCCTTCTTCTCCCAGTCGGCGAGCATCACGCCGCCGACCTGCCTGAGGTCGGCGGTGAGCTTGGCCGGCGGGGCGATGATTTTCATGCCCTTCTCGGCCAGCGCCTTCTTGTACCACTCGTTCTTTTCCTGGCTGAGCTTCCAGCCGCGCGTCTCGGCCTCGGCGGCGGCCTTCAGCACCGCGTCCTGGGTGGGCTTGTCGAGCGCCTCGAACGACTTCTTGTTGACCAGCACGCCGTTCTTCGGCAGCCAGGCCTGCGTGTCGTACCAGTACTTGATGCTCTCGTAGGTCTTGCTGTCGTAGCCGGTGGAACCCGACGACATGTAGCTCTCGACCACGCCGGTGGCCAGCGCCTGCGACAGCTCGGCGGCCTGCACCGTCACCGGTTGCGCGCCGATCAGCTCGGCGATCTTCGCGGTGGCCGGGCTGTAGGCGCGCCACTTGAGGCCGCGCATGTCGGCGACCGACGTGATCTCCTTCTTCACGTAGATGCCCTGAGGCGGCCACGGGACCGTGTAGAGCAGCAGCATGCCCTGCGCGCCGAGCAGCCTGTCGAGCACCGGCTTCTGGGCGGCGGCGAGCTTCTTCGCGTCGGCATAACTCGCGGCGAGGAACGGGATGCCGTCGGCACCGTAGACCGGGTTCTCGTTCTCGAAGTTGACCAGCAGCACCTCGCCGATCGGGGCCTGGCCGCCTTGCACGGCACGCTTGATCTCGTTGGCCTTGAACAGCGAGGCGTTCGCGTGCACCGTGATCTTCAACTTGCCGCCGCTCGCCTTCTCGACGTCGCTTGCGAACTGCATCAGGTTCTCGGTGTGGAAGTTGGTCGCCGGGTAGGCGGCCGGCAGGTCCCACTTCGTCTGAGCCGACGCTGCCGCGGCGAGCGTGCAGGTGGTGGCGAGAACGGCGATGCGACGGATCGGCAGCATGAACGGTGTGCTCCAGGGGGTGGACGGAGGTAGGACGCAACGAGCATAAGCTGTGCCATGCGCTGGGGCATCGGTTGTTCCACCGAGCGGGCGCGCCGCGGGCGCGTCGACGGACAATGGCGCGGGAAGCGAGATCCAGATGACGCACGACTCCAACCGAAACCTGAACCAGCCGCTGGGCGGCAACGTGATGCCGCGCTTCGGCGGCCACGCGACGATGATGCGGCTGCCGGCCGCGGCCAGCGCCGACGGCCTCGATGCCGCGTTCGTCGGCGTGCCGCTGGACATCGGCACGTCGAACCGCTCGGGTGCGCGTTTCGGCCCGCGCCAGATCCGCGCCGAGTCCAGCCTGCTGCGGCCCTACAACATGGCCACGCGGGCAGCGCCGTTCGACTCGCTGCAGGTCGCCGACATCGGCGACATCGCGATCAACACCTTCAACCTGGTCGACAGCCTGAAGCGCATCGAGGAAGGCTACGCGACGATCGCGGCCGCGAACTGCACGCCGTTGACCCTGGGCGGCGACCACACGATCGTGCTGCCCATCCTGCGCGCGCTCGCCAAGAAACACGGCCCGGTCGGCATGGTGCACGTCGATGCGCATGCCGACATCAACAACACCATGTTCGGCGAACGTTATGCGCACGGCACGCCGTTTCGCCGTGCGATCGAGGAAGGGCTGATAGCGCCGAAGCGCATGGCGCAGATCGGGCTGCGCGGCACCGGGTATGTCGCCGACGAGTTCGACTGGACGCGCTCGCAGGGCGCGCGCGTCGTGCCGGTCGAGGAGTGCTGGCACAAGTCGCTCGTGCCGCTGATGGCCGAGGTGCGTGCGCAGCTGGGTCCGGGCCCGGTGTACCTGTCGTTCGACATCGACGGCCTGGACCCGGCGTTCGCGCCCGGCACCGGCACGCCGGAGATCGGCGGGCTGACGACCATCCAGGGCCTGGAGATCGTGCGCGGGTGCCGCGGGCTCGCCGTCATCGGAGCCGACCTGGTCGAGGTCGCGCCGCCGTACGACGCGTCGGGCAACACCGCGCTGCTCGCGGCGAACCTGCTGTTCGAGATGCTGTGCGTGCTGCCGGGGGTTCAGTACCGCTGACCCCGATGGGGCCGCCCGGTCGATAGGACAATACCCGTCGACTTCAACTTCCTGCACAGGAAATCTTCGATGACGACCTCCATCCAACGCATCAACCCCGGCAAGCGCCTGTCCGACGCGACCGTGCACAACGGCGTCGCCTATCTCGCCGGCCAGGTTCCCGACGATGCGAGCAAGCCCATAGGCGAGCAGACGCGCAGCGTGCTCGCGCAGATCGACGCGATCCTCGCGCGCGTCGGCAGCGACAAGACGCGCATCCTGACCGCGACGATCTACCTCGCCGAGATTCGCGACTTCGCGGCGATGAACGAAGTCTGGGACGCCTGGGTCGGTGCCGACAACCAGACCCCGGCACGCGCGACTGTGCAGGCCCGGCTGGCTTCGCCGCACGACAAGGTCGAGATCCAGGTGATCGCGGCGCTGGCCTGACCGTTCGCGTGGACGGCCGCCACGCTGCGCGCCGCTGGCAGTTCTGGATAGACCGCGGCGGCACCTTCACCGATATCGTCGGCAGGCGGCCCGACGGCGGCCTGGTCACGCACAAGCTGCTGTCCGAGAACCCCGAGCAGTACCGCGATGCGGCGATCGCCGGCATCCGCCATCTGCTAGCGCTGGACGCATCGGAGCCGATCACGCCGGCGCAGGTCGAGTGCGTGAAGATGGGCACGACGGTTGCGACCAACGCGCTGCTCGAGCGCAAGGGCGAGCCCACGCTGCTGGTCACGACACGCGGCTTTCGCGATGCGCTGCGCATCGGCTACCAGGAGCGGCCGCGGCTGTTCGATCGCCAGATCGTGCTGCCCGAGCTGCTGTACACGCGGGTGATCGAGGCGCACGAGCGTGTCGCGGCCGACGGCGTGGTCGTCGAGCCGCTGGACGAGGCGCAGCTGCGCGCCGAGCTGGCGCGGGCCCGCGACGACGGACTGCGCAGCGTTGCGATCGTCTTCATGCACGGCTATCGCCACACCGCGCACGAGGTGGCCGCCGGGCGCACCGCGCGCGAGCTGGGGTTTGCGCAGGTCAGCGTGTCGCACGAGGTCAGCCCGCTGATGAAGCTCGTGAGTCGCGGCGACACGACGGTGGTCGACGCGTACCTGTCGCCTATCCTGCGCCGTTATGTCGACCAGGTCGCGGCCGAGATGCCAGGCGTCCCGCTGTTCTTCATGCAGTCGTCGGGCGGCCTCGCCGAGGCGCATGCGTTCCAGGGCAAGGATGCGATCCTGTCGGGGCCGGCCGGTGGGATCGTCGGGATGGCGCGGACGGCGGAGCTGGCGGCGCGGGAGCTGCTCGTTGGCCCCTCACCCCAACCCTCTCCCCAGAGGGGAGAGGGAGTTGCTTGGCTCCCTCTCCCTCCGGGAGAGGGCTGGGGTGAGGGTCCGCACACCACACCTCTGCGCGTGATCGGCTTCGACATGGGCGGCACCTCGACCGATGTCAGCCACTACGCCGGCGAGTTCGAGCGCGCGTTCGAGACGCAGGTGGCCGGCGTGCGCATGCGCGCGCCGATGATGAGCATCCACACGGTCGCGGCCGGCGGCGGCTCGGTGCTGTCGTTCGACGGCTCGCGCTTTCGCGCCGGGCCGCACAGCGCCGGCGCGAACCCGGGGCCGGCGTGTTATCGGCGCGGCGGCCCGCTCGCGGTGACGGACGCCAACGTGATGGTCGGCAAGATCCAGCCGGCGCACTTCCCGAAGGTGTTCGGCGCGAACGCCGATGAGGCGCTGGACCGCGACATCGTCGTCGCGAAGTTCGCCGCGCTGGCAACCGAGATCGAGCACGCGACCGGCGTTGCACGCTCGGCCGAGCAGATCGCCGAAGGGTTCATCGACGTCGCGGTCGGCGCGATGGCTAACGCGATCAAGAAGATTTCGGTTGCGCGCGGCTACGACGTGACGGGTTATGCGCTGCAGTGCTTCGGCGGCGCCGGCGGCCAGCATGCCTGCCGCGTCGCCGATGCGCTGGGCATGGGCCGCGTGTTCGTGCACCCGCTGGCCGGCGTGCTCAGCGCCTACGGCATGGGGCTCGCGGACCAGAGCGTGATGCGCGAAGCAGCCGTCGAGCGAGCGTTGAACGAAACCGATGCGCTGGCGCAGGTGGCCCGGCGGCTCGCGACGCTGGCGGAGGACGCCGAGGGCGAACTGCGCCGCCAAGGCGTCGCCACGGGCGAGGTGCAGGTGCGGCGGCGCGTGCACCTGCGCTACCAGGGCACCGACTCGGCCTTGGTGATCCCGTTCGACCCCGATGCGGCGCGCCTGGTCGCGGCGTTCGAAGCCGCGTACCGCCAGCGTTTTGCGTTCCTGATGCGCGAGCGCGCGCTGGTCGTCGAAGCGGTGTCGGTCGAGGCAATCGCGGCGGGCGATGCGCCCGGCGAAGCGCGCCAGGCGCTCGCCGCGAGCGGGATGCCGCCGGTCGCCGAGACCGTGGCGATGTTCTGCGCCGGCCGCTGGTGGAACGCCGCCCTGGTCGTGCGCGAACAGGCCCGACCCGGCCATGTGATCGCCGGCCCCGCGATCATCGCCGAGCGCAACGCGACGACGGTCGTCGAGCCCGGCTGGCAGGCGCGCGTCACCGCATTCGACCACCTGGTGCTGGACCGCGTGCAGCCGCGCGAGACGCGCCAGGCGATCGGCACCCGCGTCGACCCGGTGATGCTGGAGGTGTTCAACAACCTGTTCATGAACATCGCCGAGCAGATGGGGCTGCAGCTGCAGAACACGGCCTACTCGGTCAACATCAAGGAGCGGCTGGACTTCTCGTGCGCGCTGTTCGATGCACGCGGCAACCTGATCGCGAACGCGCCGCACATGCCGGTGCACCTGGGCTCGATGAGCGAGTCGATCAAGACCGTGATCGCGCGCAATGCCGGCGCGATGCGGCCCGGCGATGTCTACGTGCTGAACGATCCGTACCACGGCGGCACGCACCTGCCAGACGTGACCGTCGTGACGCCGGTGTGGGATGGTGCACAAGCCGCGATTCTTTTCTACGTCGGCTCGCGTGGCCACCATGCCGACATCGGCGGCATCACGCCCGGCTCCATGCCGCCGTTCTCGACCCGCATCGAGGAGGAGGGCGTGCAGATCGACAACGTCAAGCTGGTCGACCAGGGCCGCCTGCGCGAGCGCGAGATGCTCGAGCTGCTGGCCAGCGGCGCCTACCCGTCGCGCAACCCGCAGCAGAACCTCGCCGACTTGAAGGCGCAGATCGCCGCGAACGAGAAGGGCGTGCAGGAACTGCACAAGATGGTCGCGCAGTTCGGGCTGGCCGTCGTGCAGGCCTACATGGGCCATGTGCAAGACAACGCCGAGGAATCGGTGCGCCGCGTGATCACGAAGCTGAAGGACGGCGCGTACACGCTGCCGCTGGACAACGGCGCGCAGATCCGCGTCGCGATCCGCGTCAACGCGGCGCGGCGCTCGGCCGAGATCGACTTCACCGGCACGTCGCCGCAGCTCGCGAACAACTTCAACGCGCCGACCGCGGTCTGCATGGCGGCGGTGCTGTACGTGTTCCGCACGCTGGTCGGCGACGACATCCCGCTGAACGCCGGCTGCCTGAAGCCGCTGCAGGTGATCATCCCCGAAGGCTCGATGCTGAACCCGCGGCCTCCGGCCTCGGTGGTGGCCGGCAACGTCGAGACCTCGACCTGCATCACCAACGCGCTGTACGGTGCGCTGGGCCTGATGGCGGCGGGCCAGTGCACGATGAACAACTTCACCTTCGGCAACGCGCGCCACCAGTACTACGAGACGATCTCGGGCGGCAGCGGCGCCGGCGCGCGCCTCGACGCGGCAGGGCGCGTGGTGGGCGGCTTCGACGGCACCGGCGTGGTCCAGACCCACATGACCAACTCGCGCCTGACCGATCCCGAGGTGCTCGAGTTCCGCTTCCCGGTGCGGCTGGAGAGCTACGCGATCCGCGCCGGCTCGGGCGGCGCCGGGCGCTGGCGCGGCGGCGATGGTGGCGTGCGGCGCGTGCGTTTTCTCGAGGCGATGACCGCGTCCATCCTCTCGAACGGCCGGCATCACGGCGCGTTCGGCATGGCCGGCGGCGCGCCGGGGCTGCCCGGCCTCAACCGGGTCGAGCGCGCCGACGGGCGGGTCGAGCTGCTGGACCACATCGGCTCGGCCGAGATGGAACCCGGCGACGTGTTCGTCATCGAAACGCCCGGCGGGGGCGGGTATGGTGCCGTGTAAGGAACGACCGTGCTCTTCGACACAATCGGGTCGCGGCGCGGCTCCGCGTTGGACACAAACAAACCCCGTCACCCGTCATGACTTTCAGGAGACCCCGATGAACCACAACCTCGTCGCTTCCGCTGCCCTCGCTTCCGTGCTCGCGATGGGCCTGCTCAGCACCGCGCAGGCGCAGGACGCCGCCAAGGACAAGGAAAAGTGCTACGGCGTCGCGAAGGCCGGTGCGAACGACTGTGCGAACCTCTCGGGCTCGCACTCGTGCGCCGGCCAGAACAAGAACGCGATGGCCGTCGACGAGTGGAACTACGTCGCCAAGGGCACGTGCGCCAAGATGGGCGGCAAGTCGCTGGAAGAAGCCAAGGCTGCGCTGGCGGCGAAGAAGCAGTCTTGATCGGGACGGCGTGATCGGTCGTCACGCGATCGCCTCCGACGATGCCGGCGCGCGAGCGCGTGCCGGCATCGGCTTGCGTCAGCCGCACTATGCGCAAGTCCTGAGCGACAAGCCGGCCCTCGGTTTTGTCGAAGTGCACTCCGAGAATTTTTTTGCCGACGGCGGCGCCGCGCTCGCGGTGCTGCGCGAGGCGCGCGAACGCTACCCGGTGAGCCTGCACGGCGTGGGCCTCGCGCTCGGCTCGGCGGCCGGACTGGACCCGTGGCATCTGGACCGGCTCGCGCGGCTGGTCGAACGCATCGCGCCGGCGCGCGTGTCCGATCACGCCTGCTTCGCGCGCGCGCCGCTGGCCGCCGGTGACGTGCCGGTGCATGCCAACGACCTGCTGCCGATTGCGTTCACCGACGCGGCGCTGGCGATCATGGTCGACAACGTCGTGCAGGTGCAGGAGCGGCTGCGCCGGCCCATCCTGGTCGAGAACCTGTCGGCCTACGTGTCGTACGACGGCGAACTGGCCGAGCCGCAGTTCTTCGCCGAGCTGTGCCGGCGCAGCGGCTGCGGCCTGCTGCTCGACGTGAACAACCTGATGGTCAATGCGTTGAACCGGCACGAGGCCGATCCGCTGGCGTCGTGCAAGGCCTTCGTCGACGCGCTGCCGGACGGTCTCGTCGGCGAGATCCACCTGGCCGGCCACGATGCCAGCGGCGACCTCGTGATCGATGACCACGGCAGCCGCGTGCGGCCCGACGTGTGGGCTCTCTACGAACACGCGCTGCGCCGCTTCGGCGCGGTGCCCACGCTGGTCGAATGGGACACGGCGCTGCCGGCGCTTTCCGTGTTGCTGGACGAAGCGCGGCAGGCGGACGACGTGCTGCAGCACGTGATCAACGCCGCTCCGGAAACGACATGAGCAGCCCCATCGAAGCACGGCAGCTCGAGGCCGAGCGGCAACGCGCGCTGCTCGCCGCGATCCTCGCGCCGCGTGCCGATGCCGCGGCGCTGGACCTTCAAGAGGCCGGCGAGCGTGCCGCGCGCGGATTGTCCGCCTACCGCGCGAACGCCGAGGCGTTGGCCGAACGTGCGCTGGATGGCGCTTGCGGCAGCCTGCGCGCGATGCTGGGCGACGAGGACTTTGCGCACCTCGCGGCCGAGTTCTGGCGCGCGCGGCCGCCGCGCAGCGGCGATGTCGGTGAATGGGGCGACGACATCGGCGACTGGCTGGAGTCGCACCCGGCGATGGCGGCATGGCCCTACCTCGCCGACTGCGCGCGGCTCGACTTGGCCCTGCACCGCAACGAACGCGCGGCCGATGCGCAGGTCGACACCGAGTCGTTCGCGCTGCTCGCCAGCATCGATGCCGCCGGGCTGCGCCTCGCGTTGATGCCCGGCATCGCGCTCGTCAGCTCGCGCTGGCCCATCGTGACGATACGCCGTGCGCACCGCAGCGGGCTCGATGCCGACTTCGCGGCCGCCCGCGAGGCGATCGCGCTCGAACGCGGCGAGCACGCGCTGGTCTGCCGCGATGGTTGGCGCGCCGAGGCGGTCGAGCTCGATGCGAGCGCGGCGGGCTGGATGCGCGGCCTGCTCGACGGCATCAGCCTGGCCGCAGCGCTGGAGTCGGTCGCGATGACCGGGTTCGACTTCTCCGCGTGGCTCGCGCAGGCGATCCAGCAGCGATGGCTGAAAGGTGTGGTGCGCCTCACCGACTGAGGGCAACGGACCGCGTTGTCGCCACCTGCCGCATCCACCGGAGAAACGTTCGATGACCCTCGCCACCACCAACACCACCACCACCACGACGACCCGCGCTGCGGCGCGTCTCTGGATGCTGGGCGAACGGGCGATCGAGGCGCTGAACCGGCTGCAGCCCGTTGCGCTGCTCGCGGCGCGCTGGTATGTCGCCGCGGTGTTCTTCCGCTCCGGGCTGAGCAAGCTGCGCGACTGGGACAGCACGCTCGCGCTGTTCATGGACGAATATCACGTGCCGCTGCTGAACGCGAAGATCGCCGCGTTCATGGGCACCGGCGGCGAGCTGGTCCTGCCGGTGCTGCTCGTGTTCGGGCTGTTCGGCCGCTTTGCCGCGGCGGGCCTGACGATTCTCAACATCGTCGCCGCGATCAGCCTGATGGACCTGCCCGATCCGGCGCTGATGGGCCATGTCTTCTGGGGCAGCCTGCTGCTCGCGATCCTCCTGTGGGGGCCGGGGTCCCTGTCGCTGGACCGGCTCGTCGTCCCGCGGCTGCGCGCTTGCGCGCTCGCGGTGTAGTCCGCTCGAGACTGGGGATGGCACCGCGCGCTGCGCGCGGTTCACAATCGGGGCCCGGCATTCTGTCCCCATACCTGCCATGAACTCTGTTTCCATGTCGTGGCGTGCAGCGGTGCTCGGTCTGGGCCTGCTGTCCCTGTCCTGCGGTGCATGGGCCGATGGCCCGATGCCGCTGCCCTTCGGTCCGGTCGGGCCCGAGGCGCATGCGCCGTGGCATGTCACCGGCCTGCCGAACCAGACCAAGCCCTACACCAAGTTCTCGGTGGTCGACCTCGACGGGCATCGCGCGGTGCGGGTCGAGGCGGAATCGTCATACGGCAACCTCGTGTACCCGCTGGAACTCAAGGCGGTGCCGGCGGCGCTGAGCTGGCGCTGGCGCGTCGAGGAGCTGATCGATGCCGATGACCTGCGCCAGCGCAGCACCGACGACAACGCGATCAAGGTCTGTGTCTCGTTCGACATGCCGATCGACAAGGTGCCGTTCCTCGAGCGCCAGCTGCTGCGCTCGGCGCGCGGCAGGACCAACGAGCCGGTGCCCTCGGCATCGGTCTGTTATGTGTGGGACGCGCATCTGCCGGTCGGCACCTCGCTGGACAACGCGTTCACGCGGCGCATCCGCTACAAGGTGCTGCAAAGCGGGCCGGCGCACCTGCATCAGTGGATGAGCGAGCGGCGCAACGTCGGTGCCGACTTCCTCGAGCTGTTCGGCGGCGAGAGCAGCGAAGTGCCGCCGGTGATCGGCGTGGCGGTCGGGGCGGATTCGGACAACACGCATACGCACAGCCTGGCGCATGTGGCGGATGTGGTGATCGAGCCCTGACGAGAGCTGAGCAACGCCACCAGGGCTTCGACAGGCTCAGCCCGAACGGTGCCAACTCCGAACTCCGTTCGCGCTGAGCTTGTCGAAGCGCTGGCGCGGATGGCTCAAGTCGCGTCGCGCAGCCTGAACACGATCGGGAATGGCGGCGGCACGCGGCCGTCGACGTCGCGCGGCAGCACCTCGGTGCGCTCGATCGCACGCAGCACCGCGTCGTCCCAGGCCTTCACGCCGCTGGACTGCAGCAGCCGCTTGCCGACGATCGTGCCGTCGGGCGCGAGCTTGACC